>DATCRI010000008.1 GCA_036569045.1 Chthoniobacterales bacterium
GAGAGCTGGCCGAGGGAGTCGAGAAGCGCGCCGTTCGCGGCATCGATGTCCTGCCGGACCGCCCCGCCGAGACTGCGCGGGGCGAAGGTTGGGAGCGGGGCGCCGCGTTTCCACTGGCGAATGAGGGCCGCCTGCTCGGCGCAGGAGGCGTCGATCTGGGCCGCAAAGAATTCGCGGGTCCGGATGGCGTCGAGCCCGCGAGCGGCTGCGGCGTGCGTGACCGAGTCGAGGACGGCGGCCTCGCGGGCCGGATCGCGGATCGGGCGGCCGTCGAGGTATTTGATCCAGGCGACTTCGCGCGCAAGGGCGAGCCTCCTGCCCATGTCGGAGACGAGTGCCGACTCGGCTGCGGTGAAGGTCGCGGGCGGCGGCGTGGCGCAGGCGGAAAGCGCGAGCAGGCAGAGGAGAAGCGGAAGGCGAGGCATGACGACACTCGATCTAGCCGGGGCGGAGCGGGCGCACAAGGCGACGGGGTTTGGACTGGCGAAAGGCGCGGAGTCTTCTAGCGTCGCGGGAGATGCAGCCCTCTGCCGATGTCCTCAGACTCGGGGTGATCAGCCTCTTCGTGAACATCATCCTCATGGTGGTGAAAATCGTCGTGGGCTGGGTGGGCAATTCCTACGCGCTCATCGCCGATGGCATCGAGTCGGCGAGCGACATCTTCACGTCGATCATCACGTGGACGGGATTCAAGCTCTCGCTGCGCCCGGCGGATCAGGATCATCCTTTCGGCCACGGAAAGATCGAGGCGCTGGCGGGATTGTTCTCCGGAGGGTGCCTGCTGCTCGCTGCGGGATTCATCGCCTGGCACTCGGTGCTCGAGATACGCACACCGCATCACGCCCCGGCATGGTTCACGCTGCCGGTGCTGCTGGTCATCGTCGCGGTGAAGGAAACGCTCTCGCGCACCGTGCTGGCGGCGGGGGAGGAGCTGCAGAGCATGGCGATCCAGGGCGACGCGTGGCACCACCGGTCGGACGCGATCACCTCGGCGGCCGCGGCGGTGGGCATCGCGATTGCCCTGATTGGGGGGCCGGGATTCGAGAGCGCGGATGACTGGGGGGCGCTGGCGGCCTGCGGCGTGATCGTCATCAATGGCGGATTCATCGTGCGCGCATCGCTGCACGACATGCTCGACGGTCGCGTGGCCGACGAACTTGGCGAGGCGGTTGTCGCGGTGGCTCGCCTGGTGGACGGCGTGGAGGGTATCGAGAAGTGCCGCGTGCGGAAGAGCGGCGTGGGCCTCTTCGTGGAGATCCATGTGGAGGTCGATCCCGACATGACCGTCGCGGAGGGCCACAGCGTGGGCCATCTCGTGAAGGATGCGTTGATCGCGGAGCCGAAACTCCGCATCCTCGACGCGGTGGTGCATCTCGAACCCGCCGCGCGCTGAGTTAGAATCCGGCGCGGGCGAGCATGGTCGCGATTTTTTCGTGACCGCCGGTTTCGATGACGTCGCCGTGGCCAACGATCACGCGGTCGAAATCCCACGCCAGCATGGCGTCCATCGAGGCGCGGAACGCGGCCTCGTCCTTCACCGCATGGCGAAACGGGCGGGACATGCCTGGCGAGTGCTCGGAGCCGATGGCCGCGTGGAGGAGCAGGCCGGTCCAGAGCGGCTCTTCGGGACTGAAGTTGAAGGCGAGATCCGCGACGATGAGCGTGCGCGAGGGGCGGTGGAAGAAAACGAATTCGCCGTAGGTCTTGTTGCCGCCCACCTCGAGTGCATCGAGTTCATCGGCCCATTCGGGCGGTGGCGGAAGGATCGGGAGCGTCTCGAAATTGACGGTCTCGGAAAAACCGGGCGGGGCGAGGAACGGGATGTCGGGAAAGATGTCGCGACCGATGCGGGAAAACGTGTCGTGATGACGCATGGCCTCGACGATCCATGCCGGATGCCCAGCAGCGTGGATTTTCGAGACGTCGGCGGGCTCGAAGGGGCCGGTGGAGTGGATGACGAGGTCGCCGGAGGCAAGCCGAATGAGCGTGACGTTGCGCCGAAGGTCCGCCCCGAAAAGCTTGAGCGGGTAGGGGAGCAGCCAGAGATTTTCGGCGAGTTTTTTCATCGGAGGGTCGCGAACGGATCGCGTCGCGCCGGTTCGCCGGATGCTTTCGCGTCGAAGGAATCAGGCCTTCGGCAGGATGACGCGGAAGGTCGATCCCTTGCCGACCTGACTTTCGACCTCGATGCGTCCGCGCAGGAGCGCGACGAGCTGGCGGGTGATTGCCAGGCCCAGCCCGACCCCCGGGGTCGCCTCGAACGGCGTTTTCGCACGGTAGAATTCGTCGAAGATGCGGGATTGATCCTCCGGAGCGATGCCGCATCCGGTGTCGCTGACTTCGAGCCGCCAGTGGTCGGCGTCATGCGGCAGAAACGCGAGCCGCACCTCGCCGGCGGCGGTGTATTTGATCGCGTTGGTCAGCAGGTTCAGGCCGACGCGGCGCAGGAGGTTGCCATCCATGTTGACCGGGCCGAGATTCGGCGCGAATTCGCTGCTGAATCCGAGTCCCTTGTCGGCGGCCGTCGATCGGGCGATCATCACGAGCTCGTCGAAAAGCGCGGTGGGCGACTGCAGCTCGAGGGTGATCTTCTCCGCGGCGGAGGCCAGGAGCGAGAACTCGAGAAGCTGCTTCATCAGGCTGTTCATCGCGGAGATGCTGCGCGTGATGGCGGCGAGCGATTCCTGCGCGTCCGGGTCGTTCGCCGTCGCCGAGCGCTTGAGGAAGCTCGTCATCAGGCCGGCGGCGTTGAGGTGATTCGCGATCTCGTGCGTGATCGTGCGCAGCATGCGCAGGCGGCGTTCGTCGAGATCGAGGAGCTGCACGTTGAGCGCCTCGGATTGCGCGTGGGCCTCCTCGAGGGCCTGGTTCGAGGCGAGTAATTCCGCCTGCTGACGGGAGACAAATCCGGCGGTGGATTCGGCGATGACGCCGTCGAGAATCGCGTGGAGGATGCCGGAGGATTCCAGCTGCACGCGGCGCTCGGATCCGCTCGCGATGTCGAATTCCACCCACGCCTCGATGAGCACGTTGCGCAGGATCGAGACCTCGCGCAGGAGCTCCGGCAGGCTGTAGTTTTGGTCAGCGCGCGTCTCGCCGTGGACCTGGCTCTGGCGGGTCGTCTCGGTGGCGGCGTGCGGGGTTCCGCGCAGGCGATGGATCAGCGCGTCGAGCAGGAAGGGCAGGTGATCGATGAGCTGCTCGCGCGGCAGGTCGTCCGCGGAGGGGATTTCCCGGTCGCGATGCACGCGCATCAGCCACTCGACGGTGATCGCCTCGCGGCGCCGATCGAGGTAGTCGGCCAGGTCAGGATGGGAAACGGACATCGCGGCAGAATGCCGAAGTCGCGCTTTTTTGGCAATTGCGCCGCCGAATCTCACTCGCAGCGACGGCCGCAGTCGAAGCCCGGCGCGAATTCCCAAAGACCAACCGTGTTCTCCGGCCAACTCCGCGCTTGATCGCGCTGCGTCGGGGCTTAGCGTAACGAACGAACCAACCCGATAAAATCATGGCCTACGAACTTCCTGCGCTCCCGTATCCGACCAACGCCCTCGAGCCCAACATCGACACGAAGACGATGGAAATCCACCACGGCAAGCACCACCAGGCTTACGTGACGAATCTCAACAAGGCTCTCGAAGTCGCGCCCGAGCTCGCGTCGAAATCCATCACCGATCTCATCGCCGATCTCAGTGCCGTTCCGGAGGCCATCCGCGGTCCTGTCCGCAACAACGGCGGTGGCCACGCGAACCACTCCTTTTTCTGGACCATCCTCAGCCCGAGCGGCGGCGGCGAGCCGACCGGCAAGCTGGCGGAAGCGATCACCGCGAAGTTCGGCAGCTTCGACGAGTTGAAGGTCAAGGTCGAGGCGGCCGGCGCCACGCGTTTCGGCAGCGGCTGGGCCTGGCTCTACGTGAGCAACGGCGCGCTCGAAGTGGGCTCCACTGCGAACCAGGACAGCCCGCTCATGGGCAAGGCCGTCGCCGGCATCGAAGGCACGCCGATCCTCGGCATCGACGTCTGGGAGCACGCCTACTATCTCAACTACCAGAACCGCCGCCCCGACTACCTCAAGGCCGTCTGGAACGTCATCGACTGGACCAAGGTCGGTGAACTCTACGAGGCCGCGGTGTAAGGCGAACACTCGATAAAATGATCTCCCAAAAGGGCGGACTTCGGTCCGCCCTTTTTGCTGGCTCCGAGGCAAGCCGCAATGGGAAGGGGCGAGGGGACACAATCCCATTGCCAGACGGGCGGGGGGGATTGGTAGATTTTCGGCATGCTTTCCGCTCGTCGTCAGTTTTTGGATGCGTTTCTCGGGGCCCTCGGGGCAGCGGAGATCGTGGAATCGCTCGAGCGGGAGACGGAGCTGCGGGGAACCCTGCGCTTTGCCGAGGATTCCGAGGTGATCGACCTTTCCGGCGACGAAGGCGGCGATTTGCAGGATTTCGTCTGGCCGGTGCGCGAGGAAGACGCGCCGTCGCTGCTCGCGTATCGCATTGCCGACGTGTTGCAGCGGTATCAGCTCGTCGAGATCGACCGGCTGCGGGTGTCGCGGGAGACGCTGCTCGCGATGCTACGCAATGATTTCGACGAGCCGGTGGGCGACGGAGAGTTCGACGAGGCGCTGGGGGAGTTGTTTGCGATCGAGGTCGCGATGGTGGAGGACGGCGCGGAAACGGGCGACGTGTTCCGGATTCGCGAGTAGCGGCGAGGGAATTAGGCGGAAGTTCATCTTCACCCGCCCCGGCAAACCCTGTTAATCCTGTCTCCCTTTTCCCATGGCACAGCTCAACTCGAATTATCTCAAACTCAAGGCCGGCTACCTCTTCCCGGAGATCGGTCGGCGCGTGAAGGCTTTCACCGACGCGAATCCCGAGGCGGCGAGGCGCCTGATCCGTTGCGGCATCGGCGATGTCACCGAGCCGCTCCCGCTCGCGGTGCGCGAGGCGATGCACAAGGCCATTGACGAGATGGGCACCCGCGAGGGCTTCCACGGCTACGGCCCCGAGCAGGGCTACGAGTTTCTGCGGCATGCCATCGCGGAGAATGACTATCGCGCGAAGGGCCTGGAGGTCGCGGACGACGAGGTGTTCGTCTCTGACGGCTCGAAATGCGATTGCGGCAACATCCTCGACATCTTTGGGCACAACAACCGCATCGCGGTGACGGATCCCGTCTATCCCGTCTACGTCGACACGAACGTGATGGCCGGTCATACCGGCGAGGGCGACGAGAGCGGCCGCTACGCCGGGCTCGTTTATCTGGAATGCAACGCGGAGAACGGCTTCGTGCCCGCGCTGCCGACCACCCCCGTCGACCTCATCTACCTCTGCTATCCGAACAATCCGACCGGCGCCACGGCCACCCGCGCGCAGCTCGAGAAGTGGGTGAACTATGCCCTCGACCACGATGCCGTCATTCTCTTCGACGCCGCTTACGAGGCCTACATTCAGCACGCGGACGTGCCGCACTCGATCTACGAGATCCCCGGCGCGCGGAAGTGCGCGATCGAGTTCCGCAGCTTCTCGAAGAACGGCGGATTCACCGGCACGCGTTGCGCCTTCACGATCGTGCCGCACGATCTCCTCTGCCGCACCGACTCGGGCGAGAAGAAGCCCCTGCACCCGCTCTGGAACCGTC
The DNA here is from genome assembly GCA_036569045.1 of Chthoniobacterales bacterium. Taxonomy (NCBI): domain Bacteria; kingdom Pseudomonadati; phylum Verrucomicrobiota; class Spartobacteria; order Chthoniobacterales; species Chthoniobacterales bacterium. The sequence continues at coordinate 5,644 of DATCRI010000008.1, forward strand.
GCTTCAGCACGAAGTTCAATGGCGTGAGCTACATCACGCAACGCGGCGCCGAGGCGCTCTACTCCGCCGAGGGCAAGGCGCAGATCGCCGCGCTCGTCGAGCTCTACATGGGCAACGCCGCGATCCTCAGCGCCGCGGCGAAGGACTGTGGCCTGGAGGTCTACGGCGGCGCCAACGCCCCTTACATCTGGGTGCGCGGCCCGAAGGGGATCACGAGCTGGGAGATGTTCGACAAGATTCTCAACGAGGCAAATGTCGTGATCACGCCCGGCAGCGGCTTCGGCCTCTGCGGCGAAGGTTACTTCCGCATCTCGGCCTTCAACAGCCGCGCGAACGTCGAGGAGGTCGCCCGCCGCATCAAGGCTCTGGGCTGGTAATGCCTTCGAGATCACCTAGGATCACCTGGATGAAATCGCCGTTTATTCCCATCGTCGCGCTGTCGCTTCTTCTCCCGGCCGTTCCTGCGGTCGTCGCCCGGGATTTGCCCGCGATTTCCTCCGGGGCTTACAAATATCGGTCGAAGGTGAAGGACGGAACGGGTTACATCTCCGAGAATAACCTTGGAAGAGTGAGGTTCAGCCAGCGGAAGTCCCAGATTGCGATTTCCGTAACGTGTAGCAACTACCGGATGTTCCTTCTTTTCAAACGAAACGGGCGTTACGCCTTCGAGTGTAAAGCGCTCTCGGCCAAGGCTGGCGATATCCGCCGTGCGGGCAGCTGGAAAACGCGTAAGAATGGCTCCGTGGTCGCCACTTCCGGGAATGCCGGTCTGAAGACCCAAGAAATCTTTTATTTCCCGCTCGCTGGTCACCGGAACCCTTCAGCCTGGCTGACGATCGATCGGACGGATGACGTCTCCCATGTCGTCCGGCGCGAACGTATTTTCGCTCGTTGGCTGCATCGGGATTAACCGTCGATGGCGGCGTGACAGCCACCTACTGAGCTAAAATCAAAGGCCCCGGGGAATCGATTCCCCGGGGCCTTTTGCTAGAAAGAAATTTCGGACGGCTCAGGGGGCTTCGTCGACAGTTACCTTGATTTTCGCGGGCTTGGACTGGACGCCGTTGCCCCCGGTCGCGATGACGGTGATCTTGTTCGTGCCGGGCTTCAGCTTCGCCTTGAAGCTCCATTTCGTGGTGCCCTTGGCCTTCTTCAGCTTACCCTTGCCGATCTTGTATTGGACGAGGTTGACGCCCGCCTTGGAAGTCGCATTGCCTTTGATCTTCAAGGAACGCGCGGTTGTTGTGATCTTCTTCTTTCCGCTGACCTTGACCGTAACCGATACCGGTGTCGGAAAGCTGGTGGGCTGAATCGCAAGCGCGCGAATCGACAACGTTCCCGGTGTTCCGGAAATGTCGCCGATCAGGCTGAAAGTGCCCGAAGTCGACACCGTGAAAAGCTGTGCCTTGTTTGCTCCTCCGCTGGTGTTGAAAAAGGCGGCGAGCATCGTGCCTTCGCCGTAGTCCAGACCGGCGGGTTGGGAGAAGGCGGCGTTCATGGGCGTGGGCAGAGCCGAATAGGTGCCCGTCGAAATATTCGTAGAGGTATTCAGTCCGTCGTTGTTTTGCTCCAGAAAGAAAATCTGGGTCGTTCCTCCGATAGGGGCCGTGAGGTAGGCAGAGCCATTCAGGGCGGGAAACCCCGTGAGCTGGGTCTGCGCCGTCGATGCAAGGGTGTTCGGATCGACCTGGAAATTGTAGAAGAAGTTCAGGATGCGCAACGTGTCCGTTGCGGGATCGAAACCGAAGAACCAGCCGTTGTCGCTGCCGGCGAGAATCGACGCAGAGAGAGAGAGATTCCCGATGAGGGTTGCCGCGGCGGTCGTCGGATTGATCTGGAACAACTTCGCCTGGCTGCCGTCGGTGCCGAGGGCCCAAAGGGTGCCAATTCCGGGTGTGGTGGAACCCGCCCGGGCGGTCGTCCGGAAATCTAGCCCCACGATGCGAAAGCCCGCCGGAAGACCGGTGATTGCCGTGGCCGCCGCGGCTGTCGGGGACGCGGTGTTGATCTTGTAAAGCATGTTCGATTCGTTGACAGCGAAACAGGTTGCAGCTTGGGCCTGGGGAATCGCGAAGGCCATCGAGACGGTGAGGAAAGCAAGGACAAGAAGTCGTTTCATGGTCTGAATGGTAGGGGGAATTTGAGATTAGGGGCAATCTTTACGTGTATTACTAATAATTTGCAGGAGTTGCTTTTCAGGGGTTTTGAAGTTGGAAGTTCAGCTGTCGAAAATGATAGCCGGATCGTTGCGCTCATGCTCAATGGGAAGCGCGCAAATATCTCAATCTCTCACTGGCGACACGGGCATGTCCGTGGGAGGGTGGGCGCTCGATGTCCGCTCACCCTCGCAAGCCCAAACGCTCTCGGGCCACAGGTTCCGTCTGGAAGCGCACGCGCGCGGAGATGGAGCGCGCCCTGCGTGAACTGTGCACGGAGCTGCGGAATCCGGTGCCGGCCGAAACCGCTCGATCCACGCGGACCCGGGGAAAGGGCTCCATCTCGGCAGCGTGAGGCAACCAAGCTCCTGATTCAGGCGGCGTAAGCGGGACGTGGTGGTCTGTCTTATTTGCGGATCACGGTGATCACCGTATCCGCAGAGCTCCCTTCGGGACCTTTCGCATGGATGAGGATTTCGTTCCTGCCGCGTTTGACATGTGCCCTCACGGTCCAGCTGGTAGTGCCTTTGGCTGTCTTGAATCCGCCCGATCCGCGGACGCGATACCGCACCGAAGTCACTTTTCCGGTGGCCTTACCTTTCACGGTGACAAAGGGTTTCCGGACGGTCCGTCGAGTTTTGCCGGAATAGGTAATGCCATTCGACCGAGCCTTCGCGGTGCCGGCAAATCTCGCATAGCTGACGCGGCTTCTCAGGCGCTTGGGAGCGGCCTGAACGGCTCCGGTTTCGAGGTCGAAGACGAAGAGCTGACGTTCGCTGGTGAGAACGCATCCGATTCCCTCGGCGACGTCAGTCGAAAACGTGTCTCCATAAAAATCCGGAAAGGCATTGGAGACGAGCGTCCTCGTAACGCCGGTGACAGGATCGATGGAGACAATATCACTGCTATTGCCGCCCCCGCGAATGCCTACCAGTTTTCCCTCGGGAGCCAATGCCAGCGGGCCGCCGTAAGTCAGCTGGGTTCTTGCGAGGATCTGGCCGCTTTCGAGATCGAATCGGAGGAGCTTTTTGGAGTCGTCGATAACATAGCCGATTCCGGAAGCGCGATCCGAGATGAAAGATCCACCCCAGAATTCGTGCACCGCGTTTGCGATCAGAGTCTTGGTCGCTCCGGTTTTCGGGTTGATGGTGATGATGTCATAACCTTCGCCCGACTTGTAACGCATGCTGATGAGTTGATCGTCGGCGCCCAGCGCCATCGGGCCGCCGTAGGTTCGGGGCAACGCTGGCAGAACGTTGCCGGTGGCGAGTTCGTAGCGGTAGAGCACCGTCGATGTGCTGAAAGTGGGGGAGAAAACGGTGGAGGTGGCGAGCACGTAACCGATGCCCGCCTCCGGATCGGTAATGAAGGAGCCGCCCCAGATGTCTTCGAAAGCCGAACGAACGAGAGTTCTTTCATTTCCAGTGTTCGTATTGATTGCAACAATATCGTAGGCATACCCATTGGGAGCCCCGGGAGCGTTCTGAACAAAACGGAGACCAACAATTGTCGCCGCTTGAGAAGAAGTGGAAAGGGCGACAAAGGTCGCGAAGACGGCGCAAAGGAGAGGTTGCATAGGATTAAATGGCTGGATAATTCTGATACGTGGTTTGTCGGTCTCGCGTCGAGACTTCAATCCGTTTGCATGATTAAATTGCTGTCGCATGCACGAACTGGGCTTTGATCTTGCGATTGGCGCGGCGGCGTTTGTGGCCGGGACGCTCGGGGCAATGATCGGGCTCGGCGGTGGAATCATCATCACGCCGGTGCTCGTGCTTTTTTTTCACGTCGACATCCGTTACGCGATGGGTGCGGCGCTGGCCTCGGTGATCGCGACGTCGTCGGGAGCGGCGGCCGCCTATTTGCGTGATGGCGTGAGCAATATGCGCATCGGCCTGTTCCTTTGCGTGGCGACGACGCTGGGTGCGGTCGGTGGGGCGATGGCCGCAGGCGTGGCGGACGCGGCGTTGCTTTCGCTGATTTTCGGGGTCGCCCTGCTGGTGACGGCGGGGCTTTCGCTGCGCCGAAAGGAAGATTCTGCCGGCGTGGCGCTGCCGGTGAATCCCGTGGCCGCGAAGCTGCGGCTCGACGACGCGTTGCCGACTCCGACCGGACCGCAGCCGTATCACGTGCAGCGGGTGGGATGGGGGTTCCTCGTGATGATCGTGGCCGGCGTGCTTTCGGGGTTGCTGGGGATCGGTTCCGGTGCGTTCAAGGTGCTCGGGATGGACCAGATCATGCGGATCCCGTTCAAGGTCACGACGACGACCAGCAATTTCATGATCGGCGTGACTGCGGCGGCGAGCATCGGCATTTATTTGAAGAACGGCTATCTCGATCCCGTGCTGGTCTGCCCGGTGGCTCTCGGCGTGCTCGCCGGGGCGTTCGTCGGGGCGCGGCTCCTGCCCTACGTTCCGATTGCGGTGCTCAAGATCGTCTTCCTGATCGCGATCTCGGCGATCGGCGTGCAAATGATTCTCAACGGCCTCCCCTCGCACCGATGAAGGAATCCCACCTGCGAAATGTCCTCGCCCGGGTGATGCTGCTCGGCGTCGTGCTGGCGGCGGCGACCATGCTGGCCGGTCTGGTGGTTTTTCTCGCGCATCACGCGGGCGAGCCGACCGGGGACCGCAAATTCACCGGCGAGCCGTCCGATCTCACGCATCCGATGGCGATCTTCCGGGCTGCGCTGCGCGGCAACGACGATTGCCTCATGCAGGTTGGCGTGCTGCTGCTGCTGATCAATCCCCTGGTGCGCGTGGCGCTGGCGGCCTGGGGCTACGCAGCGTCGCGAGACCGGCTTTATGCGGGGATCTCGGCGGTCGTCCTGGGCGTGCTCGTCGTGAGCTACTTCGTCTGACCGAGCCTAGCAGGGCGGATAGTCGCGGAGGTAATCCCACACGGCGTCCTGCCACGGGCGCGGCTCGATCTTCGTCACCTCGGTGAAGCGCTTCGTCGACATCACCGTGTAGATCGGGCGCTCGGCGGCGAAGGTGTCCATTTCCTTGAGCTTGAGCGGCTTCACGGTCGTGGTCTTGACCGGCAGGCCCAGCGTGTCCGCGCAACGCAGCGCGTGCTCGCCAAATTCCTGCCACGAGCACTGGCCGGCATTGCAGAGGTGATACATGCCGCCGGGCGCGTCGACGCCGATGAGCGCGGCAAGCCATTGCGCGACATCGCTCGTGTAGGTCGGTGTGGACCATTTGTCGGCGACCGCGGAGACGTGGGAATCCCCCAGCGCGCGGGAGAGGAGCATGTCGATGAAACTTGGCTTCTCCGGACCGAACACCCACGACACCCGGGCAACGATGGCCGTTGGCAGCGCAGCCAGCACGCCGAACTCGCCGTCGGCCTTGGACAGGGCGTAGACGCCGAGCGGGCTCGGGCGCGAATCCTCGTCGTAGGGTGTGCGCTGGCGGCCGTCGAACACGTAGTCGGTGCTGATGTGGATGAATCGCGCGCCGATCTTCGCGCAGCGTTCCGCGATGTAGCGGGCCGCCACGGTGTTCGCGAGGCGCGCCTCCTCGGGCTGGCGCTCGCAGGCGTCGACGTTCGTATTCGCGGCGCAGTTGATTACCCAGTCGTAGCCCTTCTTCGGGCCGAGGGCGCGGTCGATCGACCCTGCGTCGAGCAGGTCGAACTTCGGGCGGGCGAAGCCCTGCGCGGTGAACAGCGTCTCGCCGTCCGGACCGGAGGTGGTCCATTTTTTCAGCAGGTCCGCGCCGAGGCGGCCGCGGGAACCAAGGATGGCGATCTTCATTTTCCGGCGCCGCCTCGGCGGACGGCCGCGCTGCGGGCGCGTTTTTCGAGGTTGCCCGCTCCCGTGGCCGCAGCCACGCTGGGGACGAAATTCCGCCACTCATGCTCCCAAACGAAGCTTTTGAAATTCCAGCCGAGGCCCCTGCGGCCGGCGGTGACGAAAAGTCGCATGAAGGTGCTTCTAGCAGAAATTCCGCCGCGGCGGCAATCAGGGGATCGTCGGAAAAAGACGTGTGGTATCAGTGCCAGCGCTGCGGAAACTGCTGCCGATGGCCGGGCTTCGTGCGCCTGAACGACGCCGACATCACCGCGATCTCGGGATTTCTGGGGCTCGACGAGCTCGATTTCATCGACCGCTATACCCGCCTGCGGCCCCGGCGCGACGGCCTTGCACTCATCGACAAGCCGAACGGCGAGTGCGTCTTTCTCGACGGCATCGATTGCCGGATCCAGGCGGTGAAACCACATCAGTGCGCCGGATTTCCGAACGCGTGGAATTTCCCGGGCTGGCGGGACGTTTGCGAGGCCGTCGAGATCACAACGGGTTCGACAATCGCCGCCCCGCCGCGATAATTGGCCGCCGTGAGTTACCGCGTTTTTGCCCGCAAATATCGTCCGCAGACCTTCGAAGAGGTGGTCGGCCAGGGCCACATCACGCGCACGCTCGAGAACGCCATTGCGCAGAATCGTCTCGCGCAGGCTTATCTTTTTGTCGGGCCGCGCGGGATCGGCAAGACCTCGACCGCCCGCATCCTGGCCAAGGCGCTGAACTGCCAGAAGGGCCCGACGATCACGCCCTGCGGCGTGTGCGACGCCTGCCGCGAGATTGCCGAGGGCAACAGTCTCGATGTGCTCGAGATCGACGGCGCCAGCAACAACTCCGTCGAGCACATCCGCGAACTCCGCGAGAATGCCGCCTACGCGCCCGCCCGCGGTCCCTACAAGATTTACCTCGTCGACGAGGTGCACATGCTCAGCACCGCGGCGTTCAATGCGCTGCTCAAGACGCTCGAGGAGCCTCCGGCGCACGTGAAGTTCATCTTTGCGACGACCGAGGCGCAGAAGGTGCCGGCGACGATCACCAGTCGCTGCCAGCGCTTCGACCTGCGGCGCATTCCGGCCGAGCTGATTGCCGGCCATCTTCAGCACATCGCGACGCAGGAAAAGGTCGTGCTCGAGCCGGCCGCCGCGGATGCCGTGGCCAAGGGGGCGGACGGCGGCCTGCGCGATGCCGAGTCGATGCTCGACCAGCTCGTGGCCTTCTGCGGCGACAGGATCACGGCCGAGGACGTGCTCACGGTCTTTGGCTTCACTTCGCAGGAAACCGTCCAGGCGCTTTGCGACCATGTTTTCGCGAAGGATGCCGGCGCCGCGCTCGTGCTGGTGGCCGGGCAGGCTGCCGCGGGCAAGGATCTCTCGCGTCTCGCCGGCGACGTGATCAACCACCTCCGCGATCTGCTCGTGCGTTCCGTTCAGCCCGGCGCCGCTTCACCGTTGCCCCGCGAGCGACTGCTCACGCTGCTCGACCATTTTTCCGAGGCGGAGGGCCGCCTGCGCTGGGCCACCGACAAGCGCCTGTATTTCGACGTCGCGATCATCAAGGCCGTGCACCTTCTCGACGAAGCCAGTCTCACCGACGTGATCGATACGCTCGTCGCGATCGGGGGCGGGGAGCCGCTGCCCGAGCGTCCGAAGCAAACCGCTGCGCCGGCTCCCGTCCGCCGCGAGCCCGTGGCTCCGCCGCCATCGCCCAAGGCCGCGCTGGAACCGGTCGCCGCGCCTGCGCCCAGGGTCGACGCGGCGCCGATGGCTCCGGCCGTGCCCGAGTCCTCGCCGTCGGTCGTGGCCGAAGTCGAGGACGAGCCAGAGTCCGTCGTGCCCACGCCGTCCGACGGCGAGGGCATCTGGCGCGAGGTCGCCGCCACGCTCACGGCCGAGTCGCCGATTCGTTTTGCCTGGCTCGAGCGCGGGGAGTTCGTCGGCAGCGCGGCGGGCAAGTTCCGCGTGCGCTTTCCGGTCTCGTTGCACGAGGAGACGGAATCCCTGTTCTGGGAGGATGTGCGTCGCCGCACGGAGGCCATTCTTGCCGGGAAGGTCGGCGAGAAGGTGGAGCTGGCGTGTGAATTCACCATCGAGGAAGTCGAGGTCGCGCCCGAACCCGAGCCGGAGGACATCGCGCCCGTGGCGGAAGCCGCGCCCGAACCTCCGAAGGACCCGATGGAGGATTTCAAAAATGATCCGTTGATCCGGATGGCCCTCGAAAAATTCAAAGGAACCCTACTACCCACATGAATATCGCAAAAATGCTCAAGCAGGCCCAGCAGATGCAGGCCAAACTCGCGGAAACCCAGGCGGAACTCGCCGAAAAGACGTTCGAGGCGAGCGTCGGCGGCGGCAAGGTCAAGGTCGTGGCCAACGGCGGCGGCGAAGTGCTTTCCATCAAGATCGATCCGCAGGTCGTCGATCCGCAGGATGTCGAAATGCTCGAGGACCTCGTGCTCAGCGGCGTGAAGCAGGCCATCGAGGACGCCAAGAAGGCCGCCGGCGCCGAGATGGGCAAGCTCACCGCGGGATTGAACATTCCCGGGATGCCTTTTTAATCGGCACTGACGGGTGCGATCCAGGCGATCGCGGATTTTGGCCATGTTCGAGGTCGGGGGTTGGCCTGCTGTCAAAGCCGCCGCCCCGTCCCCGCGTTACAGCGCGGTCGACTCGAGGAAGTCCTTGCCCTCGGCGAAGCGCACGAGGTTTTCCACGGTGACCCGTGAAATTTCGTTGAGCGCTTCTCGCGTGAGGAAGGCCTGATGCGCCGTGATGAGGACGTTCGGAAACGTGAGCAGTCGGGCAAGTTCGTCGTCCTCGAGCACGAGGCCGGAGAGATCCTCGAAAAACACGCCTTCCTCCTCCTCGTAGACGTCGAGCGCGACGCCGCCGAGGTGGCCGCTCTTGAGCGAGGCGATCAGCGCAGTGGTGTGGACGAGGCGGCCGCGGCTCACGTTCACGAGCATGGCGCCATGTTTCATCCGGGCGAGGAATTGCTCGTTGATGATGTGATCCGTCTCCGGCGTGAGCGGGGCGTGCAGGGTGACGATGTCGCTCTCCCGCGCAAGGGTGTCGAGATCGACATACTCCACGCCGGCGCGCGCGGCCCATTCGGTGTTCGGAAAGGGATCGAACGCGAGGACCTTCATGCCGAAGCCCTTGAGGATGTCGCCGACGATGCGGCCCGTCTTGCCCGTGCCGATGAGGCCCGCGGTCTTGCCGTAGAGGTCGAATCCCACGAGTCCGCTCAGCGAGAAATTGAGCTCGCGCACGCGAACGAAGGCGCGGTGCGTCTTGCGATTGAGCGTGAGAAGAAGCGCGATCGTGTGCTCGGCCACCGCGTGTGGCGAATAGCTCGGCACGCGCGTGACGGCGATCCCCAGCTCCTTCGCCGCCTTCAGGTCGACATTGTTGAAACCGGCGCAGCGCAGCGCCACCATGCCCACGCCCGCCTTCGCGAGCTCCGTGAGCGTCTCGCGCCGGAGGTCGTCGTTCACGAACACGCACACGGCCTTCGCGCCAGCCGCGGTGAACGCAGTCTCCGGCTCGAGGCGGAATTCATTGAAGCGCAGCTTGAGCTCCTCCGCGCGGGCAGCCGTGCCGAGGTATTCCCGGTCGTAGGGCTTTGTGTCGTAGACGGCGACTTTCATCTCGGGTTCAGCGCTCATCCCCACACAAAAATCCGGTGCCACGACCAATCACAAGCCATTTTCCCGCCCAGGTCGGCCGGGCAGTGGCGTGCAAAGCTACTGATCCGCGAGCGCGATCAGTTTAATACAACCATCCTGCAAGCGAAACGCGATAACCTCGCATGGATAAAGTCGTTGTGAGTCCAGTCCTCTTGGAAAAGTCGGTTCGAAAAGGAGCCTCGAAGAGTGCGAAAGAAACGCTCCCTTCGCCGCCGGAAGTGGTGCGGCCGCACGAGATTGTTCGCCGGGCCAGTCCGCTGACGCGTTATTTCGAGTGAAGGGCGACGATCAGATCGGCATCTGTCCGCCGGTGGCTCCGTAGATCTCCCCGGTCACGTAGCTCGCTTCTTCACTCGCCAGGAATACGAAGATCGGAGCGATCTCGGCGGGTTGTCCCGGTCTCTTGAAAACCGAGGTGGAACCGAATTTACGGGTGGCTTCTTCCGGCATTGTCGCAGGAATCAGCGGCGTCCAGATGGGACCGGGAGCCACCGCGTTCACGCGAATCCCCCGTTCGATGGCGTGGGCGGCAAGAGAGCGGGTAAAGCTCGCGATCGCCGCCTTGGTGGCCGCGTAGGCGATCAGGTTCTCGCTGGGATCGAACGATTGAATGGACGCCGTGTTGATGATCGAGCCGCCCGTCGACATGTGCGGGAGCAGCAATTTGCAAAGCCGAAACATGGCGAACACGTTCACCCGAAACGTCTCTTCGAATTCCTCGTCCGGGATCTCGAGGAAATCCTCGTAGGTGCGCTGGAAAGCGGCGTTGTTGACGAGAATGTCGATCCCGCCAAATTCCGAGAGCGCTTTTCGGGAGACCTCCTCGCAAACCGATTTGGAGCCGATGTCGCCGGGCAGGAGAACGGCTTTTTGTCCGGCCTCGCGGACGAGGCTGGCCGTGACCTCGGCGTCGTCGTGTTCGTCGAGGTAGCTGATCGCGACTCCCGCGCCTTCCCGGGCAAATGCAAGGGCCACGGCGCGGCCGATCCCGCTGTCCGATCCCGTAATCAGCGCGCGTTGGCCCGTGAGTCGTCCCGTGCCCACATAGGATTTTTCCCCGTGATCGGCAAGGGGCGCCATCTCGGCATCCGACCCGGGAGGAACGGTCTTTTCCTGAGGAAAGGGCGGGGAAGGGTATTTGAAGCGCGGATCGGAGTTCATGTCGGGAGATCGCATGCCGGAGAGCCGCGGTCGGTCAGGGGTCTCGCCGATGCAGGCGTGCGTGGGAAATTGGCAGGGACGAGGAACTCGGTGGCGGGAGCGGTGCGCCCGAACGCGAAGCCCCGGGGAAATGCGCGCACGTGGGGGCAAAATCGGTGTTGCGCTAAATCCGGCGATGGAAAACTCTCACGACCCATGCCGCCGGTGTGGCGAAATGGCAGACGCAACGGACTTAAAATCCGTTTTCGCGAAAGCGGAGTGTGGGTTCGAGTCCCACCACCGGCATTTTTTGGAATTCTATCGGCCGCCATTCCGGGTAAGGTCCGGACACGCTTTTTCACCGCCGAAATCCTATGCCCGCCGCCGCCGACCCGACCCGACCGCTCACCAAGAACAAGAATCTCCTCAAGTGGATCGACAAGATGGCTGCGCTCCTGCAGCCGGACTCGATTCATTGGGTCGACGGCTCGCAGGCCGAATACGACGCGATCTGCGCGCAGATGGTCGAGAGCGGCACGTTCATCAAGCTCAACGAGGATCTCTGGCCCGGCTGCTATTACGCCAAATCGGATCCCGGCGATGTGGCCCGCGTGGAGGACCGCACGTTCATCTGCTCGCTTTCCAAGGACAACGCCGGCCCGACGAATCACTGGGTCGAGCCGTTTGAAATGCGCCGCAAGCTGAAGACGCTCTTCACCGGTTGCATGAAGGGGCGCACGATGTATGTGCTGCCGTTTTCGATGGGGCCGATCGGTTCGCCGATGTCGCAGATCGGCGTGCAGCTCACCGACTCGCCCTACGTGGTCGTGAACATGCGCATCATGGCGCGCATTGGCCTGCCGGTGTTCAGGGAAATCGACGCGAACGCCAAACGCGTGGTGCCGTGCGTCCATTCCGTCGGCGCACCCCTCGAGGAAGGTCAGGCGGATGTCCCGTGGCCCTGCAACAAGGAGAAATATATCGTCCACTTCCCGGAGACGCGCGAGATCTGGAGCTATGGCTCGGGCTACGGTGGCAACGCCCTGCTCGGGAAGAAGTGCTTTGCGCTGCGCATCGCGTCGAACATGGCCCGCGACGAAGGCTGGATGGCCGAGCACATGCTCATTCTCGGCGTCGAGAGTCCCGAGGGCGAGAAGACCTACGTGGCGGCCGCGTTCCCGAGTGCCTGCGGCAAGACGAACTTCGCGATGCTCATCCCGCCGGTCCATTTTCAGGAACAGGGCTGGAAGGTCTGGACGATCGGCGACGACATCGCGTGGATCCGCCCGGATGCGTCCGGACGTCTGCGGGCCATCAATCCCGAGGCCGGATTCTTCGGCGTTGCTCCGGGCACCTCGGAGACGACGAATCCCAACGCGATGGCGTCCCTCGCCAAGAACACGATTTTCACCAACGTCGCGCTCACGCCCGAGGGCGGTGTCTGGTGGGAAGGCATGACCGAGGAGCCGCCCGCGAAGTGTCTCGACTGGCAGGGCAAGCCCTGGACGCCGGAGATTGCGAAGGAAACCGGCGCCAAGGCCGCGCATCCGAACGCGCGCTTCACCGCGCCGGCCTCGCAGTGCCCGACGATCGACGCCGCGTGGGAGGATCCGGCGGGCGTGCCGATCGAAGCCATCATTTTCGGAGGCCGCCGCGCCACCACGATGCCGCTCGTCTACCAGGCCTTCAACTGGAGCGCGGGGGTTTACATGGGCGCCACGATGGGCTCGGAAATGACCGCCGCCGCGGCGGGAACGATCGGCAAGGTCCGTCGCGATCCCATGGCGATGCTGCCTTTCTGCGGTTACCACATGGGCGACTACTTTCGTCACTGGATCAACATGCAGCGCACGCTGGCGGAGACGCCGCGCATTTTCCACGTGAACTGGTTTCGCAAGAGCGAGGGGGGCAAGTTCCTCTGGCCCGGTTTCGGGGAGAATATGCGCGTGCTGAAGTGGATAGTCGATCGCGCCCGGGGCCGCGGCCGCGCCAAGGAGACGCCGATCGGATGGCAGCCGCGTTATCAGGATCTCGATTGGTCCGGCCTGAAGTTCTCGCAGGAGGATTTCGAGGCTTTGCAGAAAGTCGATCGCGCGGCCTGGCGGCAGGAAGTGATGGGCCACGAGGAGCTCTTCCTCGATTTGCACAGCCACCTTCCGAAGGAACTCATCTACGAGCGCGAGCTGCTGATCTGCCGCCTGTAGTGACTCGCGGCCCGCGTGGAATGGCGACCCGCGGGCTTTCGCGGGAGTGGAAAAGGCTCCCGCGGGAAATCAGGCCGCCGTGGCAATCCGGTCGCGCTCGGTTGCGGGCGGCAAAACGGTGAGGGGACCCGCCGCGGTGGCGAGGTCGGACTCGGGGGCGACGGTCGCGAGGAATTTGCGCAGGCGGGAATTTTCCTCCTGCGCGATGACGAGGTCGTTTTGCACGCCGGCCATCACGTCATTCATCGCCTCAACTTCGCGGAAAACGTGATTTAGGATGGGACGGCAAAGGGCATACAAAGCTCCATAAAGGACACTTTGCACCGGAAAAAAAGTTGTGAGATTTTCCGGCAAAAAGGACTTCAGATTCGAAAATGCGAGCGAGCCGAGGAAATTCGTGGCGAGGATGGCCGCGCTGAAAAAGGCGATTTCCCGGAGAGCTGCCAACAGAGAGAACCCCTCCCTGTTGTGGTCGCGACTCATTCTCGTCGCAAGAATAGCTACTAATAGAACGACGAGCGGAGCCGCCGATAGGCTAATAATGGCAAAGGCCGCGGTGACACTTGATGAGATGATTTCCACGGAAATCTGCTTTCGGCAAATTTCCCCGGTAACTCAAGGCTTTTTTGCAGGAAGCAAAGGGCCGGTTGCCACGATTTGCACGCTGGAGCCGGCCCTTTGGTAAGCCTTAAGAAAGTCCGGTCAGTTCGCCATTCTGGCAAAAAATGATTCGCTAGTTTCCGTTTAGGATGCCCCGGCAAGATGGGGCTCGCCGGTGAGATGAGGCACCCCGTTTGTCTTCGCATTGACAATCACATTGTGGACGAAGCGAAGTTTTTCGATCGCTGGCGAGGACAGCACGAAGGGATAGCCATCCGACAGGCCGAGGCCGCGGTTGAGGTTGTTGAGCACATAAGTGAGGGGGAACCACGAATCCATCAGCGTCCTGAAGGACTGCGAGGGGTCATCGTTGGGAATTTCCAGAGACGGTTCGTTGGCCCGGTCGGGATGCATCGAGAGCCCGCAGGTCGCGGCGGTCTCGATGGTATCGGCCATGTGCATATAGTGCGCCCAGGTCTCGGCCCAGTCCTCCCACGGATGGGCCGTGGCGTAGGACGTGATGAACGAGTCCTGCCAGTTGGCGGGCACGCCGTTCTGGTAGTGCTGTTGAAGCGCGATGTCGTAGTCGAAGCGTTCGTCGCCGAAGAGGGCGCGGAAGGCCTCGAGCTGGGCGGGATCGGGCAGGATGAGCTGGTCCCAGTAGTAGTGACCGATCTCGTGACGGAAGTGCCCCAGCACGGTGCGGTAGGGTTCGTGCAGGGCGAGGCGGCGCTTCTCGCGTTCGGCGTCGTCCGCCTCGGCGATGTTGAGGGTGATGACGCCTTCATCGTGTCCGGTGAGGACGGAGGCGAAGCCGGGCACGTCGCCGAGGAAGTCGAAGGCGATGCCGTGGTCGGGCGAGAGGACCTTGCTGACGACGGGCAAACCCAGCTTGCGGAGACTGTAGACCAGGCGGCGCTTCGCCACCTCGACGCGGGCCCAGGCTTCCTGATTGCCGACGATGTTCAGGTCGGGAACGACGCGGTTGAGCTGGCAGCAGGGACAGAGATCGTTCGGATCCTCCACCGGGATCGCCCAGTTGCAAACCTGATGCTGGGCGTAATTCGTGCACATCCGGTATCGGGCTCCGTTGCCGTGGCGCTGCCAGAAGCCATCCGGCGCAGGCTCGAGCGAGGCGATGTCGTCGACGTCGGGCAGGTAGGCGAGGGTGCTGCCGCAGCCGACGCAAAACACATTTTCGAAGTAGACCATCTGGTCGCATTTGTCGCAGTGAAAGATTTTCATAAGAGAATGGTTGCGATCATCGCCGAAAGGCGGCGAGCCGACTCTCCGGAACATCCCTGAGAAACCCCTCGGCGGCTTCCCGGAGGGATTGGAAATCCTTGTTTGGATCGAGGAAGTCCATACTCTTCACGGACAAATCATCAATCCCGCGCGGCGTTGGGTGTTTCGGTCGGCGAGGGACTCGCGCCATGAAAATCCCGACCACCTCCACCTCCACCTCCGCCTCGACCGACGTCGATCACCCGTCGCAATCGGTCGCGGAAATCCTCTCGGCCGAGTTACGGGCCGCTGGAGCGGAATTCACGCTTCCGGGGGGCGGGGGAGACGCCGCTGCGGATCTGAAGGCCGTCCATCAGGCGATCCACGCGCTCTCCTCACCGCGTTCGGCCCTCTGTCTCTCGGGAGGAGGAATTCGCAGCGCGAGCTTCGGGCTCGGCATCCTTCAGGGGCTGGCCGGCGCGGGCCTGCTCGGCCGGTTCGACTATCTCTCGACGGTATCGGGGGGCGGCTACATCGGCGGGTGGTTCTCGGCGTGGGTTCATAATCATCCGCGTGGTCAGGCCGGCGTGATCGAGGAGCTGAGCGCCCCGCCGAGTGATCCTCTGGAGCCGGAGTGCGCGCCGCTGCGGCACGTGCGGGCGTTCAGCAATTATCTGACGCCGCGCATCGGGGTGCTTTCGGCAGATGCCTGGACGCTCGGAGCGACCGCGTTGCGGGACATGTTGCTCAACTGGATCGTGCTGCTCTCGTGGCTCGCGGTGGTGCTGCTGATCCCGCGCTTCACGGTGTTTTCCGTGCTGGCCCGGCCGGAGCCATGGATGCTCGGCGCGTTGCTGGCCGGAGCCTTCCTGAGTCTTGCGACCGCCATGGCCTACGCCGGAATCGATTTGCCCAGTCTTGGCAATGATCGCCGCTCGCAGGGATGGTTCGTGCGGCGGTTTCTTCTGCCGATGATGTGGGCCGCGGTCTTTTTCTGTGCGTGGTGGGCGGGCTTTCGCAACACGAGCGCGGAGGCGGGGCCGCTGATGGCCTCGGGTCGCGGGTTGGTGCTCGTCCAGATATTCGTCGGTCTGGCGACGGGCGCGGGATGCGTGGCGGCGGCGGGCTGGCTCGCGTGGCGAGATCGAAGTCGACGCGACTCGAAACTTTCCGGACGGGGACTGGTGCGGATCGCGGGCATGGCGGGCGTCACCATGGTCTTCACCGGCGCGGTGACGGGATTCTTCGCGTGGTCGATCGCGCAGATTTTTCCGAATCCTGCGGAGGCCTCGCGCAATTTTGCCTGCTTTGCGGTGCCGCTGTTGCTCGCGATGTTTTTCGTGGCGAACACCGTCTTCAACGGTGTGACGAGCTGGTGGACGAACGATGACGATCGCGAATGGTGGGGCCGCGCCGCCGGGTGGCTGTGGGCGCTTATCATTGGCTGGGCCTCCCTCCACGCGTTGGTGCTCTGGGCGCCGGGGCTCGTGGCGCAGGTGAAAATCGGGGAGATCGGGAAGGCGGTGCTCGCAGCGTGTGGCGGGGCATTCGGTCTGGCGGCGGCGATCCTGGGATTCAGCCGCGGCTCGGTGGCGAAGACCGAGGGCAGCGCACCCCCGGCATGGGGGCGCCTGCTCGCCGCGGCGGCGCTGGGATTCTTCGTGATGCTTTCGTTCGCGTTGTCGTTGCTGCTCGATGCGCCGAGCGGGCGAATGCTCGAGAATCCGGGCGTGCTCTGGGATGCCGGAATTCGGCGGCAGTTCGTCGTGCTGCTCGTCGCGATCGGCGTGCTCGCCGGCATCGGTGTGGCGATGGGGTTCTTCATCAATGTGAACAAATTTTCGCTCCACGCGATGTATCGGAGCCGCCTGATCCGCGCGTTTCTCGGAGCGTCCCGCGCCAAACGGCAGCCGCACTGGTTCACGGGATTCGATCCGGCGGACAACATCCCCGCGCATCGGCTGAAGCCCGGTCGGCCGTTTCACATCATCAACATCGCGCTCAATCTCGTGCAGGGCGGCCAGCTGGCGTGGCAGGAGCGCAAGGCGGCGTCGTTTACCGTGAGCCGGCTGCATTGCGGGAGCTGGCCGGTCGGCTATCGGCCCGCGGAATTCTACGGGAACGGCATTTCGCTCGGCACGGCGATCGCGGTATCCGGCGCGGCGGCGAGTCCGAACCAAGGCTACCATTCGTCGCCGATCGTCGCGTTCCTGATGACGCTCTTCAACCTGCGGCTCGGCTGGTGGCTGGGAAATCCCGGCCCGCCCGGCGAGCACACGTGGCGGCGCAACGGCCCGCTGCACGCCGCGCTCCCGCTTTTCAGCGAGGCCCTTGGCAACACGACGGCCGCCTATCCCTACGTGAATCTCTCGGATGGCGGTCATTTCGAGAATCTCGGGCTCTACGAGATGGTCCTCCGGCGCTGTCGCCACATCGTCGTCGTCGATGCCGGCTGCGACGCGGACTACGTGTTCGAGGACCTCGGAAACGCGATCCGCAAGATCCGCATCGATTTCGGCGTGCCGATCGATATCCAGGTCGTCTCGCCCAGGCAGGCGGGGGCATGCGCGAGCTATTTCGCGATCGGGACGATCCGCTATTCCGCCGTCGACGGTGCTGGCACCGATGGGCAGTTGCTCTACGTCAAGCCGGTGATTTGCGGCGCCGAGCCCGCGGACGTCGCCCATTACGCCGCCGCGCATCCCGATTTTCCGCACGAATCGACGAACGACCAGTGGTTCACCGAATCCCAGATGGAGAGCTACCGCGCGCTCGGCCAGCATGTGGTGACAACGATCCTCGCCCGACGCCGGCCCGCGGACGTCGCCACGTTGTTTGCGGAACTGGGGACCAAGCTGGAGCCGGTGGCGGATGCCGTTTCCTCGGGCGCGTCGCCCATGCCACCGCGGCCTCGGTGAATCGCGATCCTCAGGTATGAAACATCATATTATCGAACCTGCGGCGAAGTCCGCGACGAGTGTGCCGATGCGTCCGCAGCGGCCCGATAAATTGGAGGCAATCGTGGAGGATCCACTTCCCGAATCGCGGGACATGAGCCGCGAGCAGCAGGCGGCGTTCGTTCCACCGGAGCATGAAGAGGCGCGCGTGCGCGCATCGCAAGGGGATCAGGGGCGCACGTGATCCGAGGATCGATGAGTCCAAATCCGTGCGCGGACCGCATTTTCTGCGCCCGACGGGGAGGTGGGCTGCGAACCCTTTCTGATGAAACAGGAACCGGAAACCAATCGAACCGCGGCGGGCGGGGAAGTGACCGAGGCGATGATTCGCGAGCGGGCGACGGAAATTGCGCGAGCGGAAGATCGTGACGACGCGGGCGCCTCCGACCTCGAGGAGGCGCGGGAGGAATTGATGGGCGGGAGCGACGAACCCGAGGTCGAAGAGCTGATCCCCGAGGACGCTCGCATCGGGGACGGCTCGCCGCCCGGCGAAACCGGCCATCGCGCCGCGCGGAGCGAACTCGACGACGAATCCAGCGCGGCCGAGCAGGAGATCGAGGAAGGGCTCGCCGACGCGGATCTCGACTCCCGCGAGGAATCGCATCGCCACAGATAGCCGGGACGTCAGCGCGAGGCGGCGATCGCGGCGAGTTCCGCGATGAGTTCCTGCGCGGGCGGTGAAAGTCGGCCGGTCCAGAACGCGCCGATGTCCAGTGACGGGAATCCCTTGAGCGGCAATTCGCGCAGGCCCGCCGGCGGCGGACGATGCGGGGTCGAGACGGAAAGGCCCACGCCGAGTCCGGCGCTCACGTAGGGCGCGATCAAATCGGCGGAGCTGATGGCGATCGTGGTCGGCCATTCCCGTCCGGATTTTCTGAGGCCGCGGGCGAACAGGCGGGGAAGGAGTTCGTGGGCGCCGAGGGAGATGAGGTCGACCTTTCCGTCGTCGCCATCCTTGATGGCCGTAGCGGCGGTGAGCCACGGCGCGGATTCCGGCACGAGCAGGACGAGCGGGAGTCGTAGCAGGCGCTTGCACTGGAGGCCGGCGGGCGGAGTGGCATCGAGCACCGTCACGGCGAGATCGGCTTCGCCCCGCAGGATGAGCTGCTCGGCCTGTTTCTGCCCCGCTTCGAGGACCACGAGCTGCAGCCCGGGATGGCGCGCCTTCAATCCGGCGAGCAGCCCGGGCGCATGGTCGCGCATGACTTCGGAAAGTCCGGCCAGGCGCAGCGTGCGGATCGTCTCGCCGCGCAGGCGGGCCTCCAGTTCGGGCAGGCCGCCGAAGAATGGCGCGAGCTGATCGAAAAGCATCCTCCCCGCGGGCGTGAGCTGAAACGGACGGCGGCGGAAGAGCGAAACGCCGAGGTCTTCCTCGAGACGAATGATCTGCGCACTCACGGCGGGCTGCTGCACGCCGTAGGGAATATGCCGGCAGGCAGGGACGATGCCCTCGTGTTTCGCGACGTAATAGAAGAGTTCGAGATGGTGGAGGTTCAACATCGACGTGATCGATGGAATGCCAAAAAAGATCGATTCGGTAAATTTCCGATTTGGGGGCATGCTGCCGCCATGAAGACAACGGAAAGGGAACACCGGAGCTGGCTCGACCGAGGCATCGAACGCGGTGTGCGCGCGATGATCCTCCCGCTGGGCCGGATTTTCTATCGCGTCACGGTGGTGGGAGCGGAGCATCTGCCCGCGACTGGCGGAGCGCTGTTCGTCTGCAATCACGTGAGCTATGCGGACACGATCCCGCTCTCGCTCGCGTGCAATCGGCATTTTCGCTTCACGTCGTTTGCCGGGCTGTTCGATCAACCGATTCTCGGGCGATGTCTGCGGGCGTTCGGATCGATCCCGGTGAGCCCCTCCAGCGCCCGGGAGACGATTCGTCGGGCATCGGATTGCGCGGCGGCGGGCGAGAGCGTGCTGCTGTTTCCCGAGGGGAAGCTGACGCTGGACGGGCGCCTGCAGGAAATCAAGGGCGGCTACGAGTTGATTGCCCGCCGGGCAAACGTGCCGGTGGTGATGGTGCATCTCGACGGTCTCTGGGGCTCGATCTTTTCGTTCGAGGGCGGGCGTTGGTTCTTCAAATGGCCGCGGCCTTGGCGCCGTAACGTCACGGTGACGTTCGCGCCACCGCTGGCTGCGGAGGCGGCAACTCCCGAGCGACTGGAGGCCTTTTGGAAGGCTCGTTCGGAAGCTGCTCGCAGGGAAGTCTGCGTCGCGGCTGCGCCGATGGAGGTGCAGTCATGAAGCTGGAACGCGAAGTGCCGGGGTGGGTCGAGGCGGGGATCATCTCTCCGGCGCAGGCCGAAGCGATCCTGATGCGGCATCCGAATCGGGCCGCCGGCCGATGGATGGTGATTTTTGGGACCATTGGGAGCGTGCTGTGCCTTGCGGGGGTGTCGTTGCTGATCGCAAGCAACTGGCAGGCGATTCCTCCGCTCGTGAAGTTGGGCGGATTGCTGACACTGCTCGCCGGGAGCATGATTTTTGCGGTCGAGGCGCAGGCGCGCGGGGCGCACCGGGCCGGCTGGGAATGCGGCTATCTCGTCGCGTCGGTGTGTCCGCTGCTTGGGCTGGCGTTGATCAGTCAGATTTTTCATCTCGATGGGAAGATGAGTGGCCTGCTGGCGGCGTGGTTCGGCGCGATTGTGGTGCTGCCGTTTGCGAGTCGCAGTGTCGCGGCGTTCGTGGTGCTGATCATCGCGGGCTACGCGTGGCTGGGCACGGGCCTGGACGAACTCTCGTGGCTGAAGCACTTTCGGAGCTTCGCGTTCGTTTACATGGGCGTCGGGGCGGCGCTGGCCGCGGGCTCGCAACTCTGGTTGAGGGTCGGAGCGAAAGTTCAGCGCTCGGTCGGTGAATTTGTTGGCGTGGCGACGGTCGCGCTGATGGGCTGGCTTGCTGGCTTCGACATGACGATGTGGGTGACCTATTGGATCGTCCTCTTCGTGGCGGCGCTCGGCTGGATCTGGCTGAGCCTCGAGCGCGAGCGCCCGCACCAGCTGAATGTCGGGTTTGTGCTCGTGGGCCTGTTGATCGTTTCCACGTTTCTGCGACTTGCCGGGACGATGGCCAATACGGGCCTGCTCTTTCTCTCGGGTGGCGTCGTGCTGCTCGTGACGGCCTGCCTGCTGCAGTTTCTGCGTCGGACCTTGCTCAATCGCCGCTCATGAAACGCATCGTTCTCTATCTCCTGCTGGCCTTTCAGATTCTCGGACTCGTCGCGCTTTACGCGTGGCAATCTCAGACGCCGGGACCGCGCTACCTGCTGCAAACGCGGCCGGTGGACCCGCGCGATCTGCTGCGAGGGGACTACGTGATTCTCGGCTACGAGATTTCCACGCCACCGAAGGAGTGGCGGGACGCGAATC
>DATCRI010000009.1 GCA_036569045.1 Chthoniobacterales bacterium
GTCGAGAAAAGCCACTGTGTATACTAAGGTGCCCGTACCGTAAACCGACACAGGTGGGTGGGTAGAATATACCAAGGCGCGTGAGTGAAATCTCTAGAAGGAACTAGGCAAATTAGCCCCGTAACTTCGGAAGAAGGGGCGCCCCGCAAGGGGCCGCAGTGAAAGGGGTCAACCGACTGTTTAACAAAAACACAGCACTCTGCCAAGTCGAGAAAGACGACGTATAGGGTGTGACACGTGACCAATGCGGAAAGATTACGGTAAGAGGTTAGCTAGCAATAGCGAAGCTTTGAGCCCAAGTCCCCGTGAATGTCGGCCGTAACTATAACGGTCCTAAGGTAGCGAAATTCCTTGTCGGGTAAGTTCCGACCTGCACGAATCGTGTAACGAGTTGACCGCTGTCTCAACGAGGAGCTCAGCGAAGTTGTATTGGCGGTGAAGATGCCGCCTGCCCGCAGTAGGACGGAAAGACCCTATGCACCTTTACTGTACGCTGTCACTGTTGTTTCGATTTTATTGCTTAGCGTAAGTGGGAGACTTTGATCCCAGCCTTTCGGGGCTGGAGGAGTCGTCAATGAAACACCACCCTATGGGATTGGAACATCTAACCTTGACCCATCATCTGGGCAAGAGACACTGGCAGCCGGTCAGTTTGACTGGGGCGGTCTCCTCCCAAAGAGTAACGGAGGAGTACGAAGGTTGGCTCAACCTGGTTGGCAATCAGGTGACGAGTATATGGATATAAGCCAGCTTGACTGCGAGACTTACAAGTCGAGCAGGTACGAAAGTAGGTCCAAGTGATCCGGTGGTTGAATGTGGAATTGCCATCGCTCAACGGACAAAAGGTACGCTAGGGATAACAGGCTGATCCTGCCCAAGAGCTCATATCGACGGCAGGGTTTGGCACCTCGATGTCGGCTCATCACATCCTGGGGCTGGAGAAGGTCCCAAGGGTCCGGCTGTTCGCCGGTTAAAGTGGTACGCGAGCTGGGTTCAGAACGTCGCGAGACAGTTCGGTCCTTATCCACTGTGGGCGCAGGAGAGTTGAGGGGTTCAATCCTTAGTACGAGAGGACCGGGATTGACAAACCTCTGGTGTTCCAGTTGTCGCGTCAGCGGCATTGCTGGGCAGCTATGTTTGGAAAGGATAAGCGCTGAAAGCATCTAAGCGCCAAGCCTCTCCCAAGATGAACTCTCCCTGAAGAGTCGTGGTAGACCACCACGTTGATAGGCCATGGGTGCAAGCGTAGCAATACGTTCAGCTTAATGGTACTAATACTCGTCCGGCTTTTTATTCTGAGCAACTTTTGCTCAGCAACATTGAAGAAACTGCGGAATTTTGCTCGATATGCGGATGTCAGAGAACTTTTGTTCTTTAGGTATCGTCAGATATCCGGGCCGCGACAAGCGACCAACGCTTATGCGGTCCGTAATCTGGTGATCCTTGCACAGTGGACCCACCCGTTCCCATCCCGAACACGGAAGTGAAACGCTGTAGCGCCGATGGTAGTGCATCTATAGGTTGTGCGAGAGTAGGTCGTTGCCAGTAATATGCCCCGTTCCTTGGAAACAAGGAACGGGGCTTTTTTTTGCGAGTTCATTATTCTCCTCGAGAGAATAGTGACTGTAATCAACATGCTGACCGACGGGGAGAGTTGATTTCATCATTTGTCGGAAAAGCAGCCCCGCACGCGAAATTGTCGCGTCGAACACTTTGTTATAGGCAGCGTTGCGGCGGCTTCCCTTGCCATAAATCGACGTCAAACGCGGTTTTCATGACGATCGGTTAATGTCTCAAAATCTGGCTGGGCGACTGGAAAGGGGAGAGTGGGTTGTTCAAACCGTTGCGGGGAGAGTTTTTCGACTTCGGAAAGTTGGGCTCACTGCCCGTCTCCGTCTTCCGTTTAGAATCGTTCGTCCAGGCAGACGTCGATATCGCGGGGGCGTTTGGTGTTTCTGAATTCGCATGTCCAAGCGAATTCGTTTTTCCTTTCAACGGTTCGCGTGGTTTGGCTGCTTCGAGAGTTGATCAGCGTTTCGTATCCGGAAGATGGCGACCACCAGAACTGCTTTCGACGGTGTATGGAGATCTGCGACGCTGTAGTCGTGCGAGATGGTTTCTTGGAGAATGATTCGCCTCCAAGACTTGACCGCGTCAGCATTCTCCGACGGGTTCCCTTCAATCAGATCGAAGTAATACTTGGACCCGCACGATGGGGAGGGCTTTGGCGCAGGGTTCGCTCCTCAGAATTGATAGAACTGCGGCGGCTATTCGTCGCCACGAGGTCAGCTCGGTCCTTTGGTTTTGAAGAGAAATCCGACCGTTGGATTTTGCGAGAGCGAATGGATGAGATCGGAGATTCCAACTCCGTGATGCGGGGCGAATCGCAACTTCCACTGTTTTCGTGCTTGCTTACGCTGTGGAGATATCTATATTCGCCGACCCTACCGTTTTTACGCCAGAGTAGCTCAGGGGTAGAGCAGGGGACTCATAAGCCCTTGGTCGGGGGTTCAATTCCCTCCTCTGGCACCAATTTTACCAAACTTAACATGGCCAATACCAAATCCGCCGCCAAGCGTTCGCGACAGA
This sequence comes from Chthoniobacterales bacterium, assembly GCA_036569045.1. Lineage (NCBI taxonomy): Bacteria > Pseudomonadati > Verrucomicrobiota > Spartobacteria > Chthoniobacterales > Chthoniobacterales bacterium. The sequence continues at coordinate 2,590 of DATCRI010000009.1, forward strand.
CCGTCGTTCGCACCGAGCGCAATTCCAGCATCCTGACTGGCTTGAAGAATCAACAGAAGAAGTTCCGCAAGGCGATCGCTGAAGGAAACCTTGAAGCGGCGAAGGCCGGCTACCAGAGCGTTGTTTCGGCTCTCGACAAGGCCGCCAAGCGTGGTGTCATCCACAAGAATGTGGCGAATCGCCGCAAGAGCCAGATCGGCCGTGCGCTGAAGCCGAAGGCTGAAGCGGCCGCCGCCTGATTCGGTTTCGCTTCTCGAAATTCAAGCCCGCTGGCTGCTCGGAGTGCCGGCGGGCTTTTTGCGTTCTCTAACCGGCCGGGGGGACGAGGTCAGGGCGTTGGCTGGCCTGGAAAAAGTGGCAGGCCTTGGGCGTTCGATGGGGACGTGCTCTCCCGTGAGATTGAAACGACCGTGTGGGCTGCGCTGTGAAAAATGATCGGGAGGACGTTGCCGAACCCGATGAGTGCTGCTACGAGCAGGAGTAATCTCGAGATTCCGCCAGAGGAGGGATGCGAACTCATTTCTCGTCGACGCGCAGTTGACCGATTGCATCCATGACGCGCTGGCCGAGCTGGCGATAGGTTTCCCGATTCGGTGGAGCGACATCCGATTCTGAAAATTGGATGGGCTTGCCGATGACGACCGTAATCGGGTGCAGTTTCACTTTCTTGGACCCCTTTGGAAAGGCCTCGAACGATCCGAAAATGCGAACCGGAACCACGGGAGCGAGGGTCTTGGCGATGACAAGACCGACTCCTGCCTGCGCAGGCTGAAGATTGCCATCGCTGGAGCGAGTGCCTTCGGGGAAAAGAACAACACCTTCGCCCGACTTGACCTTGCGGATAACGGTCTTGAGCGCCGACATGTCATTGCCGTCCCGATCGACGGGAATGACGTTCATGTCCGGAAACATGGGGCCGAAGAACGGCCAATCCATCAGGGTCTTGCGCGCGAGATAATGGACGGCGCGGCGGGAGCAGATTCCGACCAGCGGGGGATCGAAATAACTTTGGTGATTTGCGGCGAGAATGAAGCCGCCGGTTTCGGGAAGTCGTTCCCGATGGACGATACGGAAACGGAAAAATATTCGCGCGAGGATGCGGGAGAGGTTTGCGAAGAACCAATACGTGAATGTCATGCGCGCTGACATGAGGGGAGGCCTTTCTCGAGAAGGGCGTCGTAGATGACCGCAATGACTTCTTCGAGGTTCAGCGAAGTGGTGTCGATGACGGTGGCGTCGGTCGCAATGGTGAGCGGAGCCGTGTGGCGAGAGGAGTCGAGACGATCGCGGGCCGCAATTTCGTCGGCCTGGCCCTGAGCGTTGCGGCGGCGCTGGCGCACCTCGGGGCTGGCATCGAGGTAGAATTTGAAGGGGCTATCGGGAAAGACCACCGAGCCGATGTCGCGACCCTCGACAACGGAATTGCTGGTGCGGGCGAGGGCGCGAAACTCCGCGACGAGGCGCTCGCGGGTGGCGGGGACGGAAGAGACCGCGGAGACAGCGCGGTTCACCTCTTCGGCGCGAAGCTCGTCCAGTGGTCGGTAGCCATCGATCTCGATAAAGGAATGATAGTCCTCGAAGCCGGTGCGAAGGGAGGCCCCGGCGACGCTTTCGGCAATGGCGGAGGGCGATTGGGGGGCGATGCCGTTCCTCAGCACATACCAGGTGAGGGCGCGATACATGGCACCGGTGTTGATGAACGAAAAGCCGAGCAGCTGAGCCAGGCCTCGGGCGACGCTGCTTTTTCCGGAAGCGGCAGGTCCGTCGATGGCAATGACCGTCATAGCGTGTTTTCGGAACGCTGACGTCGGATGCTGGATCCGACAGAGCCGCGCTCGATCGACGATTTCCTTGGAAGGGCCTTTCCGGAGCGGACACGATTGAGCGTTTCTTCGAAGCCGGGATAGGACGTGGCGACGCATTCGACGTCCTCGATGATTGTCTCGCCGCTTGCGAAGAGGCCGGCGATGGCGAAGGACATGGCGATGCGGTGATCGCCGAAGCTGGGCAGCGTTGCTCCGCGAAGTTTGGCGCCGCCCGTGATTGCCATGCCGTCTTCGAATTCCTCGACGGTGACACCCATTGCGCGAAGGTTCTGGGCCACGGCCGCAATGCGGTCGGTTTCCTTCACGCGGAGTTCCGCGGCGCCGCGGATCGTGGTCGTGCCCTGAGCGAGCGCTGCCGCCACGGCGAGGGCGGGAATCTCGTCGATGACGTTCGGGATCTCATCGCCTTCGATGGTGGTGCCGTTGAGGGTGCCTCCGGTGATTTCGATGACGCCGCGAGGTTCGCCGTCGGCGGACTCCACGATTTCGCGCAAACGGGCGCCCATGCGCACCAGCACATCGAGCACGCCGGTGCGTGTCGGATTGAGGCCGACGTTTTCAATGAGAAGATGGGCGCCAGGTTGCGCGGCAGCCGCGACGAGCCAGAAGGCGGCACTGGAAACATCGCCGGGCACTTCGAAGTCGCGGGACTCGAGGGTCTGGCCGCCGTAGACGGTGATTTCGTTGCCCAGGCGGATGGGGCGAACCTGAAAATACTCGAGCATGCGCTCGGTATGATCGCGCGAAGGTGCGGGCTCGACGACGGTGGTCTTGCCGGAGGCGAAAAGGCCGGCAAGCAGGACCGCGCTCTTCACCTGGGCACTCGCGTGGGGCATTTCGTAGCGGATGCCGGTGAGCGGGCCGCCGGTAATCTCGAGGGGCAGCGTGTCGCGGCTTCCATGAGCCTTTAGCTGGCCGCCCATTTCGGTGAGCGGCGTGATCACGCGGCGCATGGGACGTTGCGAGAGCGATGCGTCCCCGATCATGCGGGTCGAGAATGGCTGCGCGGCGAGAATGCCGGAAAGCAGGCGCACGGTGGTGCCAGAGTTTCCGCAATCCAGATCGGACTCGGGTGCGGTGAAGCGACCTTTCGAGCCGTGCACGATGACGGTGCCGGGCTCGGGGTGCTCGATCTGGACGCCGAGTTTTCGCATCGCCTCCATCGTGGCGAGGCAGTCCTCTCCCTCGAGGAAGTTCGTGATGACGCATGTGCCGTTCGACAGGGCGCCGAGCATGATGGAACGGTGCGAGATGCTCTTGTCGCCCGGAACGGTGAGCTCGGCGACAATGGGCGCGGATTTGGTAACCTTAAAATACATCGAATTTCTGCCGGGCGGAGCGGCCTTCGGCGAGCAGGGCGTGAATGGCGGCCGTGTCGCCGGACTCCAGTGCGGCACGGATGTTTTGCAGGATTTCCGTCAATTCCGCAATCGAAGTCGAAATCTCGTGGCGATTTGCCTCGAGAATTCCGGTCCAGAGATCGGGATGGCCGAGGGCAATCCGGGTGGAGTCGCGATAGCCGCCACCGGCCAGGTGGGGCCAGTCGGCGTCTGGAACGGAACGGTCGATGCAGGCGGCCAGCGCCGAGGCCACGGTGTGCGGAAGATGGCTGGTGCGGGCCAGGGCGGCGTCGTGGGCGGCAGCCGTCATCTCGACGATGCGGCAGCCGGCGGTTTCCCACAGATCGCGCACGACCGCGAGCGTGTCGGGTTGGGTGGTCTCCGTCGGCGTGACGACACAGGTCGCCCCGTCGTAAAGGTCGGCCGAGGAAGCCTCGATCCCGGCGCGGTCGGAACCGGCGATGGGATGGGCGCCGAGAAAGCGGTCGCCAAGAATTGGCGGAAGGGTGTCACCAACGACGCCTTTCACGCTGCCGGCGTCGGTGACGACGGCAGCCGGCGAGAGGCTGGCCGCGAATTGCGCGGCCAGCGCGGGCATGACTTCGACCGGAGTGCAGAGCACGACGCAGCGGGCGCCGGTGACGATGGCCGGGAGGTCGGTGCTGGCGATGTCCGCAAAGCCGAGCTGGCGCACGGTCTCGAGCGGCGCCTCGTTCCGGCTCCAGACACGAATTTCGACTTCGGGTGCCCGGGCGCGCAAGGCGAGGCCGAGGGACCCTCCAATCAATCCGGGGCCGATGATGGCGACCGGGCTGAAGCGAGCAGCGGAGCTCAGGGGACGAGGAAGATCTTGCCCGAGTAGGGGTCCTTGACTTCGGTGTTCGGCGGGAAGCCGCGGACGTCGACGTAGCCGGCATACGGGGCGTGCGGGCTGGTCACGAAACCGGGCTTTCCGGCCACCGGGGTGCCGAAGGGGATGTTGCGCTCGGGGGCGGCGGCGGTCGCGGGCTCCGGCGTGGGCGTCGGAGCGACATCCGTCGTGGTCGGAGCGGTCGGCTCCGGCGTGGGCGTCGGAGCGGCGTCGGTGACAAAATCCGTAGCGGTGCCGGGCGTCGAGGCCTGGTAGCCGTAGTTGTTCGTGCCGGTCTGGGCGGCCGTGTTCTGACGTTGCCGGGGACGGGATTCCTCTTCGCAGGCGGCGAGTAGCACCAGAGTGAGAGCTGCCGGAATGATCAGAGAGGAGAATTTCATAAATCTTGGCGAATGGGGATAGAGATCATTTTTTCTGGAGGAACTTCAAACCCTTTTTGGGCTTTCCCATGTTTCCGCCGACCGCGCGGGGCGATCAGGGCACGAGAAAGGTCTTTCCGGAATAGGGATCCTTCACCTCGCTGTTTGGAGCGAAGCCTCGAACGTCGACATAGCCGGAATTCGGGGAATAGGGGCTGACGACAAAGCCGGGTTTGCCAGGCACCGGAATTCCGAACGGGATGTTGCCAGTGGTCGCGGGCGTGGCCTCGGGAGTCGGGGAGGGATTCGCTTCGGCCGGCGTGGGCGAAGCTTCCGGGGCAGGTGAGGGGGAGGCTTCGGGGGAGGGCGAAGGAGCCGGAGAAGCACCGGATTGCGCGGGCGGGACCGGGGGCGGCACGGGAGGTTTCGTTTCCGTTTCGCAGGCCGCGAGGAGAAGCATCGCGGAGACGGTCGAGGTGGCCAGCAGTGCAGTTTTCATCGGCATTCCCGAGGATCGATGGATGCGGGGGAAGTTCAATCCTTTTCCGCCTCGGGAGGCCATTGCACCGCGCCAGGTGGGGTCTTTTCGAAGAAGCGCAGAGCCTCGATCGGCCGGCCGAAGTCCTTGAGTGGATAGACGCCGCGCGCGCCGCCGGCGCCGGGGTCGCGAATGAGGTAGTCGAACCCGCGTTTGCCGACGATCACCACAAAATGCGTCGTGCCGCTCGGGTAGCGCACGCGCACGATCACGGGGTTGCCGGCGAGGAGGTTGCGGTCGATCAACGCGAAGGAGGGCTTGTCCTCGTAGGCCTTGCGGGCAATTGCCGGTGGATAGGCGGCAGCGGCTTCCCAATAGAGCCAGCCCTCCGGGGTGAAGCCGCCGTGTTCCGTGACGAAGGTATTCAAACGGCCGGGGTCCACGTCCGCGCCATAGCTGGCCAGCACCATCGCAGCGGAACTCACCGCGCAGCCCTCGGCGCCGAGGGTCGCGGGCGTCGGCCCGAGGGGATCGGAGGCCCAGCGGCGGTCTCCCTGGAAGAACTGCGGCACGTCGAGAATTTTCTCCGGAAAGAAATAGAGGCCGCCACTGGCGCTGAGCGGCGCGCGAGGCTCCTGCCACTGCCAATACCAGGCGCCGCCCGCGATCGCGCTCACCAGCACGATGGCGAGAGCGGCAAAAATGCGCCTTGCGGTCATGCGTCCACGGTATTTCTTCAATGCACCCGCTCAATGAGAATTCTTCGACTTCTTGCCGTCCTTTTGATTGCGCCGTCCCTCCATGCGGCGGACTGGAATGCGGCCGTTCTTGCGGCGGTGCGCAGCATGCCGACTGGCGGTGGGTATTCGGTGACGAGTGAGACCAGCGCGCGGTTGCGGGCGGCGACGGGCGTCGGGGCGGACAATCTACGGATCAGTCCTGCCATCGCGCGGCCGAGTTATTGCTCCGGAGCGACCTATCTCGTGCTGCTGAAAGCCCTGGCCGGGGCGCAGGCGACGGGTGCGTTGCAACTCGATCCCGCCACGCTGCAGGCGCTCGCGCCGGCGATGCAACGCGATGGGCAGGGAGCGTGGGGCCGCTGGAATGCGAACGGGCCGGGAACGGCGAGGCTGTTTCACGAGCTCGGCGTGGGGCGAAATTTTACGAGCTGGGAGGCCGCGCGGCCGGGAGACTTTCTGAAGATTTTCTGGCGGGATGCGGTCGGCTCGGACGAGCGCGGACATTCCGTGATCTTTCTGGGCGTGGAAAATCGTGACGGCGTCGAGTCGGTGAGGTTCTGGTCGAGCAACAAGCCGGATGGCTACGGCGAGAAGGTCGTGCCGAAGGCAAAGATCGCGAGGGCGCTGTTTTCGCGCCTCGAGCAACCCGAGCGCTTCGCCGGAATCGCGCGCGTCCCGGCGGTCGATCCCTATCTTGCAAGTCTGCTCGAGCGGCGTTCGAGCTTTGCGGAAGCCTGCGCGAAATCGGGAGTCGCGGTGCCGCGCTAGGTTTTCGCGGGCAGGCCGGCGCGGGCGTGGTTCTCGCCGAACGTGCGCCGGATCACTTCTTCGATCGGCATTTCCTGCACGGAGAAATCCACGACATCGGCCTCGGCCAGAATGTGACGGCAGATCTCCGCGACCCGGGGGCGGTCGACCTCGAGACGCAGGTGCGTGGGCGTTGCCTCGAGCACCGTGCCGAGGTGGGAAAACGAGCAGTGGCACGCGCGAGTGAAGTCGACCTCGATGATCTTCGTCTTTGCGAACTGCGTGGTGACGTCCTCGAGCGGGCCGTCGAAGAAGAGCCGACCGCGGTCGATGAGGATCACCCGTTCGCAAAGCTCCTCGATGTCCTGCATGTAATGGCTCGTCAGCAGGATCGTGATGCGGCTGCCTTCGTTATAGGTCTTGAGGAAGTCGCGCACCTTTTTCTGGCTGGTGACGTCGAGACCGATCGTGGGTTCGTCGAGGAAGAGCACCTTCGGGTGGTGCAGCAGCGCGGCGATGAGCTCAAATTTCATCCGCTCACCGAGACTGAGCTCGCGCACCATCACGCCGAGCTTGTCGGCGCAGTCGAGCATCGTCGTGAGATCGTCCACTGTGCGATTGAAGTCTGCGTGGTCGATGCCGTAGATGGCGCGGTTCAATTCCAGCGACTCGCGGGCGGGCAAATCCCACCATAGCGCGTTTTTCTGGCCCATCAGCAGGCTGAATTGCCGCTTCATGGCCGGACGCCGATGCCAGGGAACGAAACCGAGCACGCTGGCGTCGCCGCTGCTGGGTTGAACGAGGCCGGAGAGCATCTTGAGCGTCGTCGTTTTGCCGGCGCCATTGGGGCCGAGGAAGCCGACGAACTCGCCGGGTTCGACCGAAAAGCTCACGCCATCGACCGCAGCCGTTTCGTCATAGCGCCGGTGGAGCAGGCCTTTCACCGCGCCGAGCACGCCCTGTTCCTTGCGATAGACGCGATAGATTTTGCGGAGGTTGCGGGCTTCGACGGACGGCATGGTCAGGAGTGGATCGGGGGCTCGAGCGGAGCCGGTCGGGCAAGCTGGCGTTTCGCTTCGTAGAGCGCAATGCCCACGGAGGTGGAAAGATTCAGGCTTCGCGCGCCCGGCTCCATGGGAATCGTGAGACACGTGGCGGGGTTGGCGGCGAGCAGCGATTCGGGCAGTCCGCGGGTTTCGCGACCGAAGACGAGATGGTCGCCGTCGCGGAAGTCGGCGTCCCAGTAGAGCTGCGAGGTCTTGGTCGTGAAAAAGTGAAATCGCGCGGAGTCGGCGGCGGCCGCTCGCAATGTCGCGAAGTCGGACCAGAGATGCACGTCGACTTCCTTCCAGTAATCCATTCCGGCGCGGCGCAGAGCGCGGTCATCGAGCGAGAAGCCGAGGGGCTCCACAAGATGAAGTCGGGTGCCGGAGGCGAGACAGAGTCGCGCGATGTTTCCCGTATTCGGGGGAATTTCCGGTTCGACCAGCACGACGTGGAGCATCGCGCGGAGGCTAGCCGCGGGCGAGGCCGTTGGCAAATGCGGCCGGACGATGAGGAAAACGGAGGCGGGAGCCTCCGGTGCCGTGGTGGTTTTTTCTTTGAGCTTGGAAGGACTTGCCTCAATCTTCGCAGGCGACGTCGCTGCGGCCGACTTGAAAAAATGGGAGTCGGGCAGCCGAGTCCCCACGAAGCCCCTGTAGTTCAACGGATAGAACGGAGGTTTCCTAAACCTTAAATCTGGGTTCGATTCCCGGCAGGGGCATGTTTTTTGGTCCTGTGATTTCGATGGGCAGGGAGGAGCGTTTTACCGCCGCCGGTTTTGAGTCGCTGCGGGTGGGAGAGCGGTTAGTAGATCGACGCAGTCGATGCTGGAGAGTGCAGCGCATCAGGATGAAATCCTTCCTCACAGTCTTGCCTTGATCGCGTAATCCTCCCGGAGAAAATTGCGGCTAAATTGCATCGTTTGAAAGAGTCATCTCCCATGTTCCGGATTGGTTTGGTTTCTGCGACGTTTCGTCATCTGGCACCCGAGGAGATCATTGCGGTCGCGCAGGCGGCGGGCATCGAGGGGCTGACCTGGAGCGGAGACGTTCACGTGCCGCTGGGGCAGCCCGACCGCGCCTGCGAAGTGGCTCGCCGGACGAAGGATGCCGGTCTGGAGATCGAGGGTTACGGATCCTATTACCGCGCGGGTTGTGCGGATGGCGTTCAACTGTTCGAGCGGGAATTGGAGGCCGTCCTTGCGCTCGGCGCGCCGCGGATCCGCGTCTGGGCTGGGACGAAGGAAAGCGCGGTGGTCACGGACCGCGAGCGGGAGACGATCATCGAGGATCTCCGGCGCTGCGGGCAAACCGCTCGACAAGCCGGAGTGACGCTGGCGATCGAATTTCACTCCCATTCGCTGACCGACACTGCGGAGTCGACGGCGGCGTTGATGATGGCCCTGGAGGGCTCCGGGGCGCGGCTTTACTGGCAACCGCCGAATGGAATGCCCTCCGGCGACGCGGTGGCGGGATTGCGAAAAATCCTGCCGTGGGTCGATCATGTCCATGTCTTCCACTGGATCGTTCGCGAGGGGGAGTTGATCCGGCTCCCGCTGTCGAAGGGGGGCGAGGTCTGGCCCGGGTATCTTGGCGTCTTCGCGGAACGACCGATGCCTCGGTGGGCGCTGCTCGAGTTCGTTGCGGGGGATGATCCGAAACAATTCGCGGCCGATGCCCAACAGCTTCGAGACTGGCTACAGTCACCGGGAAAATGCTAGCGCGGCGGCTGCCCGGTCCTGTCCGGTAGCGAGCTGCCGTCGTGCGATTCGTCGCGGTGAACGAGGCGTGTCTTGACAGTAAAGTATGCTCTCCTTTGACGGGCAGGAGAAGTGCCGTTCTAGTGACGGCTGAATTCCCTTCAAATCGGCCACCGACAAAGGTCCGGTCAACTTCCTCCTCCATGTTTCTTTCCTTTCTTCGTTTCGCCCTTCTCTTGTGCTCAGGATTTCCCCTCGTGATTCGCGCGGCGGACGCTCCGATTTCTCCGCAGGCGCAACCGTTCCCGCTGGCGGATGTGCGGCTGCTCGATGGGCCGTTCAAGTCGGCGCAGGACGTGAATGCGCGCTATCTGCTCGAGGTGGTGAATGTCGATCGCCTGCTCGCGGGATTTCGCGCTCAGGCGAAGTTGCCGGCGAAGGCAGAGCGCTACGGCGGCTGGGAGGCGCGGGGCATCAACGGGCATAGCCTCGGGCATTATCTTTCCGCCGTTTCCGCGCTCTACGCCGCGACCGGCGATCCGAAGGCGTTGAAGAAGATCGAATACGTCGTCGCGGAGCTTGCCGCCTGCCAGCAGGCGAATGGCGATGGCTACGTGCTGCCGGTGAACAAGCAGATCTACGAGGATATTCGCCGCGGGCAGATCCAGGCCTCTGGCTTCTCGCTGAATCGGGAATGGGTGCCGAATTACAATTTGCACAAGGTCCTCGCGGGACTTCGCGACGCCTATCGCTACGCCGGCAACAAGCAGGCACTCGCCGTCGAGCGCGGCATGGCGGACTATCTCGCGGGCGTTTACAAGGACCTCACTCCCGCGCAGGCGCAGGAGATTCTTCGGGCCGAATATGGCGGGCTGAACGAGGTCTTCGCCGATCTCAGCGTGGACACGGGCGATCCGCGGTATCTCGAGCTGTCGCGCACCATTTTTCACCACGATGCCATTCTCGATCCGCTCGAGCAGGGGCAGGATCGCCTCAACGGGCAGCACGGCAACACGCAGATCCCGAAGATCATCGGCATTGCCCGCGATTACGAACTCACCGGCGAGGCGAAATACCGGACGGGAGTGCAGACGTTCTGGGACAGCGTCGTCAACCTGCGCACCTTTGCGAACGGCGGTCACGGTGAGCACGAGCATTTCTTCCCGCCGGCGCAGTTCCCGCAAAAGCTTGGCAAGCAGGACACGGAGACCTGCAACACCTACAACATGATCAAGCTCACCGGGCAGATGTTCTCGTGGGATCCGAATGCCGCGGAGATGGACTACGTCGAGCGCGGGATCATCAATCATCTCCTCTCGAATATCGGCCGCCAGCCTGGGGAGTTCGGTTACTTCGTGAGCTTCGACCCGATCGCCACGAAGGTCTTCTCGAAGCCCGAGGGCGGCTGGTGGTGCTGCGTGGGGACGGGCATGGAAAATCCGGCGCGCTACGGCGAGCAGGTGTATTTCCACGATGCCACTTCGCTGTGGGTGAACCTGTTCATCGCGAGCGAGCTGAGTTGGAAGGAACGCGGAATCCAGCTGCGCCAGGAGACGGCGTTTCCGGATTCCGACACGGTGCGCTTCACGTTCAAGGCCGCCGCTCCGACGAAGCTCGCGCTGCGCATCCGCCATCCTTTCTGGTGCACGCGGCCCGAGGTGAAGATCAATGGCGCCCCCGTGGCGGTGAAATCGGAGCCGTCCTCGTATTTCACGATCGACCGCGTCTGGAAGACCGGAGATGTCGTCACGTTGCGCCTGCCCATGACGCTGCGCGTCGAGGCGCTGCCGCACTCCGATGGCAAGGTCGTGTCGGTGCTCTACGGTCCCAATCTTCTTGCGGGCATCGTGCCGGCGAAGCCCGGAGCGCCCGACCCCGCGAAGGAGCGGTGGGATGACCATCTCAAGGCGCCGGGGCAGGTCCCGGGGACGCCCCCGGTATTCATCGCGGAGAATTACGAGGCGCTGCTTCGGCGTTTTCAGCCGACGGGCCGGGCGTTTGCCGAATTCCGCAGCGTCGGCGTCGTATTGCCGCAGGACCTCACGTTTGTGCCGCTCCATCGCGTCTACGAGGAGCACTACGCCGTTTATCTTCCCTTCGCGACGCCGACCGAATGGAAGCAGCGCGAAGAGGAGATTCGAGCGGCGGAGGCGGCAAAAGCCCGCCTGGACGCGGCGACGCTGGACGCCGTGCAGCCGGGATTTCAGCAGTCCGAGGTCGAGCACAACTTCCAGTCCGAGAACAGCGAGACCGGCTCCTTTCGCGATCGCAAATGGCGCGACGCGCGGACCGGTGGCTGGTTCTCCTACGATCTTGCCGTCGATCCGAACAAGCCCATGGCACTTATCGTGACCTACTTCGGCGGAGATCGCGGCCGCACCTTCGACGTTCTTGTCGACGGGAAAAAGGTCGCCACCCAGAAGCTCGACGGCCGGCAGAATGGCAAGTTCCTCAATGTGGTTTATGCGCTTCCGGCCGATTCGACCCGGCGCAAGACCAAGGTCACCGTGCGGCTGCAGGGCGTTGGAAACTCGCTGGCTGGCGGCGCTTATGATCTGCGAGTGCTGCAGGCCGATGCGGCCAAAGCCCTCGTCCCCGCCACCGAAAATCCCTGATTTTTCTCCCATCAAGATCCTTCGCACTCTTCTCATCACTGCGACCGCGGCCTTCTGCATGGCCGCCGAGCCGAGCCCGGCCGCCGCGCCGCCGAAGCCGATCCTCGGCGGATTCACGGCCGATCCCGCCATCCGCGTCTTCGGCGACACCTATTACGTGTATCCGACGACGGATAAGCCGAACTGGGAGACGACGGAGTTCGTCGTCTGGTCCTCGAAGAACCTTGTCGATTGGAAACGCGAGGGCGTGGCCCTCGATGTCACGAAGGATCTGAAGTGGGCCGACCTCAAGGCGTGGGCGCCGGACTGCATCGAGCGGAATGGCACCTATTATTTCTACTTCTGCGCCCGCGGAAAAATCGGGGTGGCGACGGCGAAGGCGCCGGTGGGACCGTTCAGGGACGCCCTCGACCGCCCTCTCCTTGAACGCATGGGCAAGACGGACAAGCGGATCACGTCGAACACGATCGATCCCTATCCCTTCATCGATGATGACGGTCAGGCCTATCTCTATTGGGGGAACGGCAACGGCATCGTGAATGTCGTGAAGCTGAAGCCCGACATGATCACGATCGACGGCGATCCGATCGAATTTCGTATCGAGGGTGGCGATGCGACCTTCCGGGAGGGCGTCGTGGTTTTCAAGCAAGGCGGAAAGTATTATTTCATGTGGTCGGTGGACGACGCGCGCAGCGACAACTATCGCATCGGCTACGGCACGGCCGACTGTCCCCTTGGGCCGGTGACGATTGCCGCAGCGCCGATCATTCTTCAAAAGAATGGCCTCGCCAAAGGCACCGGCCATCACAGTGTGGTGAACATTCCCGGGACCGATCGCTGGTATGCGGTTTACCACCGCCACGCGATTCCCAACGGCAGCGGCTATCAACGCGAGACCTGCCTCGCGCGCATGGAATTCGAGCCCGACGGCACCATCAAACCGATGGACCCCATGGTGACGCCGTTCAAGCCCGGCGATGTCGGCGAACCCCTCGTCAACGGCAAGGGGGCACCCGACGGTCTGCCGAAGAGCGAATAGCCGGGAACATCCTTCGCCCGGGCGACATCCGCGCGCCGTCCGCCCTTGTCGAAGCGGAGCTCCTTCTCCTAGGCTGCAGAATTCCCTCCCATGAAATCCTGGCTTGCTTCCGCATTGCTCCTGTTCTCCCTGGCTCCGGCTCTTCCTCTCGCTGCCGCATCGGATGGTTCCGCGACCTCCGCCCCGAAGCATACGTTCGCCATTGGCGAAAAGGACTTCCTGCTCGATGGGAAGCCTCTGCAGATCCGCTGCGGCGAGATTCATTTCGCCCGCGTGCCTCGGGAATACTGGCGCAATCGGCTCGAAACCCTGAAGGCGATGGGCCTGAATGCGGTCTGCGCCTACCTCTTCTGGAATTTCCACGAGTTCGAGAAAGGGAAATTCGATTGGAGCGAGCAGCGGGACGTCGCCGAGTTTTGCCGGATTGCGCAGGAGGTTGGCTTGTGGGTCGTCCTGCGGCCCGGTCCATACGCCTGCGCCGAGTGGGACGGGGGTGGGTTGCCGTGGTGGCTGCTGAAGAATCCCGACATCAGGATGCGCTCGCAGGATCCGGAGTTTCTCTCCGCAGCCACGAAATGGCTGAAGGAAGTCGGGCGCGTGCTCGGGCCGCTGCAAATCACCCACGGCGGCCCGATCCTCATGGTGCAGGCGGAAAACGAATACGGCCTCTACGGCGCCGACGTGGAATACATGGGGAAGATTCGGCAGGCGCTCCTCGACGCCGGGTTCGACGTGCCGCTGTTCGCCTGCGATCCCCGCAGCGCGCTGGCGAAGGGATATCGAGAGGACTTGTTTCAGGTCGTAAATCTTGGCCGCGATCCGAAATCGGCCTTCGCCAGGCTGCGGGAAGTGCAGCCGAAAGGGCCGTTGATGAGCGGGGAGTTCTATCCCGGGTGGTTCGACACGTGGGGCGCGCGCCATCACCTCGGGGACACGAAGCGCTATCTCGGCGACCTCGAGACCATGCTCTCGATGGGCGCCTCTTTCAGTATCTACATGGCCCACGGCGGAACGTCGTTTGGCATGTGGGCGGGGGCGAATCGGCCGTTCAAGCCGGATACGAGCAGCTACGACTACGATGCCCCCGTCTCCGAGGCCGGCTGGGTTGGCGAAAAGTTCGAACTCACCCGCGACCTGATCAGGAAGTATCTCGCGAAGGGCGAGACGCTGCCCGAACCGCCGGCGCGCCTGCCGGTGGCGACCGTGCCGGCGTTCCCCTTCACGGAAATCGCTCCGGTGTTTGCGAATCTCCCGCAGGCCGTGAAGGACAAGGAACCTCGCAACATGGAGGATTACGATCAGGGCCACGGCTGCACGGTCTATCGCACGACCCTGCCGGCGGGCCCGGCGGCCACTCTCAGCGTCGGCCGGGCGCATGATTTCGGCTGGGTCTTCATCGACGGCAAGGAGGTCGGCATGATGGATCGCCGCAATCGCACCTACGCCGTGGATCTCCCCGAACGCGCGAAGCCCGTGCAGCTCGATATCCTCGTCGAGGCGATGGGCCACGTTAATTTCGGCACCGAGATTCACGACCGCAAAGGCCTCGCGGGCCCCGTCGTTCTGCGCGCGAAGGACGGCGCGGAAACCCCTGTCGAAGGCCCGTGGGACGTTTTCCCACTGCGTCTCGATGCGCCGGAACTGGCCGGCTTGAAGTGGGAAAAAACCACGCCCGGAGCGAAGGCCGCCGGCCCGGCTTTCTGGCGCGGCTCCTTCGAGATCGAGAAGCCCGCGGATACCTTTCTGGACCTGCGAAAATGGGGCAAGGGCGTCGTGTGGGTGAACGGACACTGCCTTGCCCGCTACTGGAACATCGGCCCGACGCAGACCGCGTATCTGCCCGGAGTCTGGCTGAAGCCCGGCCGCAACGAAGTCGTCATTCTCGATCTCGTCGGTCCGGAAGAACCGGTGGCTGCGGGCCTGAACGAGCCGATCCTCGACGAACTTCGCCTCGATCTCGACAAGAGCCGTCCGCTCTCGGCCTACGGAAAATTGAAGATTTCCGGCGTGGCGCCGCTGGTCTCCGGATCGTTCGCGCCCGGTGAAGAGCCGCAGGAAGTGAAATTCGAGAAGCCGGTGAATGCCCGTCAGGTTTGTTTCGAGGCCGTGGACTCGCATGATGGCAGGCCCGTCGCGGCTGTCGCCGAAATCGATTTCCTCGACGCCGGGGGGCGATCGATCCCGCACACGGACTGGTCCATCGCGTATGCTGACAGCGAGGAGGGCGTGAGGGACGACGGGGCCGCATCGAATGCCATCGATGGCCAGGTTGCGAATTACTGGATCACGGAGTTCAGCAAATCCCAACCGGCTTATCCGCACCAGCTCGTCATCGATTTTGGAAACCCGACGGAGATCGCGGGCTTCCGCTACGTGCCGAAGGCGGGCGAAAAAGAACCCGGCCGCATCAAGAATTATCGCATCTTTGTCGGTGACGCGCTCGCCGAGATGCCGCAGAAGTGAGGGTCACACCACCGAGAGAATGTCTGCCGTGAGCGTGCCCGAGAATATTCACACCCAGTTTCATCGCTTCGTTCCGCCGTCGGAAAAAGAGCAATTGCTCGGCCAGCGCGGCGTGGTGGCCTGGCTGATCGGGCTCTCCGGTTCAGGCAAATCCACCATTGCCGCGGCGGTGGAGCGCACCCTGCAGGACGAGGGCCGGTTCAGCGTCATTCTCGACGGCGACAACCTGCGCAGCGGGCTCAATCGCAACGTCGGCTTTTCCGACGACGACCGGCGCGAGAACGTCCGTCGCACCGCCGAGGTCGCGAAATTGTTTGCGAGTCAGGGCGTCATCACGCTCGTGTCGCTGATCACGCCGCGCGAGGAATTCCGCCGCTCCGCACGCGAGATTCTCGGCGACGCCTACGTGGAGGTCTACGTGAAGGCGCCCTTCGACCTGTGCGCCGAGCGCGACCCGAAGGGCCTCTACAGGAAGGCGGCTGCCGGCGGCATCGCGAATTTCACGGGACGGGACAGCGGATTCGAGGAGCCGACGGAGGCAAATCTTGTGCTGGACACGGCGGCGGCATCCGTGGACGAATGTTCGGCTCGATTGGTCGCTCTGCTCCGGAATCATTTCGCGGCGTAGGGCGCCGGCCGTCTCTGGCGGCATCCCTTCAATCCGTATGCCTGATTACAATTTAAGCCACCTCGACCAGCTGGAAGCCGAGGCCATCTACGTTCTGCGGGAAACCGCGGCCCAATTTCGCAAGCCGGCCCTCCTGTTTTCCGGCGGCAAGGATTCCATCGTGATGGCGCACCTCGCGCGAAAGGCCTTCTGGCCGGCGAAGATGCCCTTTCCGCTCGTGCACGTGGACACGGGCCACAATTTTCCCGAGACGATCACCTATCGCGACGAATATGTCGCGAAGCTCGGCGCGGATCTGCTTGTCGGATCCGTCCAGGAGTCGATCGACACCGGTCGCGTCGTCGAAGAAAAGGGCATCAACGCCTCCCGCAACAAGCTCCAGACCGTCACTCTGCTCGACACGATCGAGGCGAACCAGTTCGATGCCTGCCTCGGCGGCGGCCGCCGCGACGAGGAAAAGGCCCGCGCCAAGGAGCGCTTCTTCTCGCACCGTGACGAGTTCGGCCAGTGGGATCCCAAGAACCAGCGCCCCGAGCTCTGGAACCTCTTCAATGGCCGCAAGCACGAGGGCGAGCATTTCCGCGTCTTCCCGCTCTCGAACTTCACCGAGATGGACGTGTGGCTCTATATCCAGCGCGAGAAGATTCCCCTCCCAAGCCTCTATTTCTCGCATGAACGCGAGGTTTTCGCCCGCAATGGCAGCCTGCTCGCCGTTACGGATTTCGTGACCGTTCAACCCAACGAAACCGTCGAAAAGAAGGTCGTGCGCTTCCGCACGATCGGCGACGCGACCTGCACCGGCGCCGTGGAATCCACTGCCGCGACGATCGAGGAGATCATCGACGAGGTGGCCGCTTCCCGGCAGACGGAACGCGGCACCCGCGCCGACGACAAGCGCTCCGAGACGGCGATGGAAGACCGCAAGCGCGAAGGATATTTCTAAAATGGACATTCTCCGTTTCACGACCGCCGGATCGGTCGACGATGGCAAATCCACCCTCATCGGGCGCCTTCTCTACGATTCCAAAAGCATTTTCGAAGACCAGCTCGCCGCCGTGGAGGAAAGCTCCCGCCGCCGTGGCGATGCCGTCGTCAATCTCGCGCTGCTCACCGACGGCCTGAAGGCCGAGCGCGAGCAGGGCATCACGATCGATGTGGCTTATCGCTATTTCGCGACGCCGCGCCGCAAGTTCATCATCGCGGACACTCCGGGGCACATCCAATACACCCGGAACATGGTCACGGGCGCCTCGACGGCAAATCTGGCGATCATCCTCGTCGACGCGCGCAAGGGCGTCATCGAGCAGACGAAGCGGCATTCGTTCATTGCGGACCTTCTGCGCATCCAGCACGTCGTGGTCGCGATCAACAAGATGGATCTCGTCGACTACGACCAGGCCGTCTACGATCGCATCGTCGAGGAATACAAGGCTTTCGCGTCCCGCCTCGACAACCTCGTCGAGATCACGACGATTCCGATCAGCGCGCTCAACGGCGACAACGTCGTGGAAAAGTCCGCCGCGATGCCGTGGTATCAGGGCCCGTCGCTGCTCTATCATCTCGAGACCGTCTACGTCGGCGGCGAACACAACCACGTCGATGCGCGGTTTCCCGTGCAATGGGTCATCCGCCCGCAATCGAACGAGTGGCACGATTTTCGCGGCTACGCGGGCCGCGTGGCCGGCGGGGTTTTCAAGCCCGGAGACGATGTCACGGTGCTTCCATCTGGATTCACTACGAAAATCAAGGAAATTCATGCCGACACAGGCTTGCTGGATGAAGCCTTCGCGCCGCAGTCGGTGACGATCACCCTCGCGAACGAGATCGATATCTCCCGCGGCGACATGATCGTGAAAGCCAATAACCAGCCGGAGGTGTCGCAGGACATCGAGGCCATGATTTGCTGGTTTTCGCAGACCCCGCTGGCCGAGCGCGGCAAGTATCTTCTCCGGCACACCACTCGGGAGACCCAGGTCGCGATCAAGGACGTTCGCTATCTGGTCGACATCAACACCCTTCACAAGATCGAAGGGCCGGCTTCCTGCGCGATGAACGATATTGGTCGCGTGACGCTCCGCACGGCCGCTCCGCTCATCCACGACGCCTATCGGCGGAACCGAATGACAGGATCGTTTGTGCTCATCCATCCCGGAACGAACGAAACCGTTGCGGCAGGGATGATTGTGCAATAAATTTTCGTTGACGCAGCGTGGAAGTCGCTCTAACAACAGCGGCGGTGCGGTGAGAGATTCACCCTAAAGAATTCCAATAAAAACAGGGAAATATGAACATCAAGAAAATTGCTACAATGATCGTCGTGGGCGCCATTGCCCTCGTGGTGGGAGCCCCGATGAAGGCGGAGGCGGCCTCGGACAACAAAACGCGGATCAAGAAACTGTCGAAGGAGCTTAAGAAGCTTCCGAACAATTCCGCGCCCATTGCCAAGGTCACCCAGCTGGTTTCCAAGCTCTCGAAGCTGGATCCCAAGAAAGCTGCGAAATACTACAAGACCGGCCTCAAGAAGCTTGCCAGCAATCCTGAGCAGCAGAAGCAGGCCAGCAAGCTCGCCAAGGTCGTGACGAAGATCGTGAACAAGTCCGGTCTGAGCGAGAGTGAAATCGCCAAGATCACCAAGGGCGTCGATAAGGAAGAAAACAAGGTCCCGCCCTATCAGGCTTACGTGACGGTTTCTTACGAATACGCACTCGCCTGAGTTCATAACCACAGTTTAAAGAAAAAATGGGAGGCAGGTTTGCCTCCCGTTTTTTTATCCCCATCGACCGTTTCTTTCTATTGCCCGGTCCGGTGAAAAATGTGACGCAATCTGTATGAGTTTGAAGTTCGTTCTGCGGCGGGTCGTTCCTGCCATCGCTCTGGCGCTGGGAATCTCGAGTTGTTCGAGTCCCATCCAGGAGCGCGAGGTGACCGGAGTGGCGGCCACGACCTCCTCGGAAAACTACAAACTCGTCTCCAATGATCTGGTTCGGATCGACGTTTTCCAGGAGCCGGACATGCAGACCGAGCAGCGCATCGCGCAGGATGGCACGGTTAACATCTCTCTCGCGGGTCGCGTTCCCGTCGGCGGGCTGACGATGGAGCAGGCCGGTGATCTCATCGCGGAGAAGCTGAAAGGCGGGATTCTGATCAATCCTCAGGTGACCGTGAGTGTGATCGAATACGCCCCTCGCCGCTTTTCGGTGCTCGGTCAGGTCAATCGGCCGGGAGCCTTTGAAATTCCCGGAGAGGAGATCGTGACCCTGCCTACGGCGATCGCCATGGCGGGTGGAAATACGCAGATCGCCAATCTGCGGGAAGTGCTGGTGACCCGGAATCGAGACGGCAAGGTTTACGACATCAAAGTCAACTTGCAAAGTCCGCAGGGTCGGCAATTTGTTGTTGGAAAAGGGGACATGATCATGGTCCCGGAAAGCCTGTTTTAATGATTTCTCGACCGACCCCTCCCGAAGGATCTCAGCCTTATCCCGCGCCGGTGGAAACCGACGAAGGCGGAATTTCCATCGATTTTCACCGCATCTTCGAGGCCCTCAAAAAGTATTTTTGGGTCGTCCTTCTCTTCCTGATCGCCGGAATCGTCGGCGCAGTGGCGTATCTGAACATCGCCACACCGATTTACGAGTCCTACTCGGTGTTGAAGGTCGAGCAACGCGTGCGTGATGCGGCGCCATTTACCTCGAACAGTTCCGAGGGGTTGGAAGATTTGCGATCTCTCGAAATGGTGGCCACGTTGCAGCGGGGCTTCCTCAGTCGCACGCTGATGGGCGAAGTGTCCGACCACTTGAAACTCGCCGAGCGCAAGGGCTTTCTGCCCAAGAGCGTTCCGGCTGATGAGAAGCAGAATGCGATCATCAAATATCTTTTGAAGAACACCGACGCTCAGGTGATCCGGGGAACGCGTCTGATCCAGCTGTCCTTCGAACATCCGGATCCGGATATTGCGACGGAAGTTACCGGCGCGTTGATCACCGAATACAAGGCCCTCGATGCGGATCAGCGCCTTCAGGCCGCGAGCGGAAGCCTTGCTTACCTCCAGCGCGAAAAGGAGCGCCTGGAGAAGCAGCTCACGGATTCCGGGGAAAAACTGGCCTCCTACACGCGCAACCTGGGAAGCGTGTCCGTGGATGACGAGCTGAACATCATCGCCGATCAGCTCAAGGAGCTCAACACACGGCTGACGATCGCGATTTCGGATCGGCTGAAGTTGGAGGCCGATTACGAGCAGATTCAGAACGTCCGGAACGATCCGCAGGCCCTTTTGCAGATCGAGAGCGTTTCCAAGCTGCCGGAAATCCAATCCGCGCGGACTTCCCTGAACCAGATCGACGGAGAGATCGCGAAAATGCAGGAGCGCTACGGGCGGGATAATCCCCAGCTCGTTCAGCTCCTCAGCCAGCGCGAAGGTTTGCAGAAGGCTCTTTACGCGGAAGCTTTGCGGGGTCCGCGAGCGGTGGAGATTTCGTTGCGCGCGGCGGTGCAGAACGAGAAGAGCCTCGAGCGGGAGACGAAGAAGCAGGAGATCAAGACTATCGACGTGAAGGATCTCGCCATGAAGACATCGGTGATGCGCCGGCAGATCGAGGCGGATCAGCTCGCCTACAAATCGGTGTGCGAGCGGCTGAACGACGAGGAGTCCCAGGCGCGTAGCCAGCAGATTTTCCTTCAGGTGATGGACGCTCCTTCTCCGGCAGCGCAGGTGAAACCGCGGCCGTTGCTCGTCGTTGCCCTGGCGCTGGTCGCCTCGATGGGTCTCGCGGTGGGCACGATTTTCCTTCTGGCGATTGCGGATACGTCCCTGAAGTCGGTGGACGAAACCGAGCGCGCCCTCGGCGTTCATGTGCTGGCGGCCATCCCCCAGCTTTCGGCGTCGCGTGACGAGAAGGGGAAGACACCGAGCACGCTGGCACGCATTCCCCTTCTGGAAGATCCGCATTCGACCATCAGCGAATCCTTCCGCACGATGCGCGCTTCCCTTCTGCTTCTGGAGGAAGACGAACAGCCCTTCGTTCTGATGACAAGTGCGGTGCCCGGCGAAGGAAAGTCCTTCTGTTCGATCAATCTGGCTGTGGCCATGGCGCAGCAGGGCATGAAGACGCTCCTCGTCGACGCGGATTTGCGTAAACCGGTGATCGAAGGGCGCTTGTTTGGAACGTCGGATGAACGAGGTCTTTCCGATTTCCTGATGGGCAAGGTGGATTTCGAGGATGTTCTCCGCCCGACGAAAGTGCCCAATCTTTACGCGATTACCGCGGGGCGGCGTTATGCGAATCCCGCCGAGTTGCTGCTCCGACAGGAACGCGTGAAGGAACTCCTCGACAATGTGCAGAAGCAGTTTGACCGCGGCATCGTCGATTCCGCCCCAGTTCTTGCGGTGAGCGATACCCTGAACCTTGCCCGTCACTTCAAGACGATCGGCCTGGTGCTGCGTTCCCACAAGACCCCGCGCCGGCTTGCCGTGCGGGCGGAGGATCTTCTCGCGCGGACCGGACATCCGGTCAGCGGCGTGGTGCTGAACATGGTTCCCGCGCGTGGTGCGGCCTACTATTACTACAGCTACGGGAAGGAAGGACAGACTTACGGCGCGCCGGCCGACGGGGTGAAGGCTCCGGCACACGCCGAGGTCTAGCGTTATCCGGCGCGGAGAGGGGGCACGTAAACCCCTCATCTCGCTTGTCCGTGAGCGGTCAGGACGAAAGGGCGGACGCGGCTTGCCGCCGGCGTTCCGCCTTGGCTCGAAGAACTCGCCATCCCAGCGCGACCCAGATCAGGAAGTAGAACTGGATCGAGACAATCTGCATGGGAAAATCGACCGCGGCATGGAGCGCGGTGAGCATGATTGCGACGAAGGCCCCCCGTTTGACGAGCGGCGCGTCTGAGGCGGGGATGGCGTCGAAGAATTTTCGGAGCTTTTCTCCGATCCCGTATTCGTAGCCGAATTCCTCGGGAAAACGGGATCGACCGTTTGCCGAAGTCTTGCCGGCAAGCAGAAGACAGGTGCCGGTAATCAGAATCAGTCCCCAGAAGGCCGTTCCGATGTAGCCCCATTCCACGAGGGTCTGGATGTAGTCTTCGTGTGCGACCCAGAAGGGGTAGTTCGCGATATTTGGTTCGTTACTGAAGTATTGAAGATGAACCAGTCGAAAGGTGCCGGCTCCGAATCCGGTCCAGCCGGCGTCGGGGATGAGCTTCACGAACAGTCGATAGGCCATGAGGCGGTCGTTCCCTGCGAAGGTGCTTCCCATAAGAGAGTTCCACCGGTTCCACGGCATCGCAATGGGGAGTGCGGCAAAGAGAAGAATTAACGGGATCGCCCCGGCAAGAAGAGCAGGCCAGGAGATGCGGCGAAAGACTTGGCGCTCGTTTCTGACGAGATAGAAGAGGCTCACAAGGACGAAGGCGATCAATCCGACGACGCCCAGTGCCTGCCCGGCTTTGGAAAGATTGACATAAAGAGCTGCGAAAACGAGAAGAGCGCCAGCCAGCCAGATGGACCAGCCACGTCCGCGAGTGAGCGCCATCTGGACGCCGATCCCGGCCAGGGCCGGCCACATGAGATTCAGGAACGACGCCCCGTTTCCCCAATAGCGGTAGGTTGCGAACGAGAGCCAGACGTTCGGATCGACCGAGGAACGGAGGCGGAAGGTGCCCGGGGCGATTTTCTGAAGGAAGAAGAAAATGACCATTCCCGTGGCGGTCACGGCGATTGTCAGGAAGAGTCCGCGAGTCCATTGCGGGTGAGCGAACAGATCCGTCGCCAGGAGGAGGGTGCCCAGAAGCACGCTTGTGCGAACCATGGCGGCGACCGAGAGGTCGTAATCGAAGGTGGCGAAATCGAAGATGAAGTCCGACCATGCCTCGGGTGCCGGAAGGGCATTTTCGTTCGTAGGGTCCCACCAGGAAGCGATGGTAACGGCCCATCCCAGGGCCAGAATCGCAATCACGAGAAGCGGGAGAACGATCCCAGTCTTGGGAAGCTTTCCACCGATCAGGCAGCCGAGAATCCAGACGACAATGGTGATCCCCATCGTCCAGTTGAATGCGTGAATGCCGTCTTCGCGCGTGAGGCCGTAGGCGACGGCGGCCGCAATGATGTGGATGAGGAAGGACAGGCGGGCACCCTGAATCAGCCTTTCTCCGAGGATGTCTCTCATGCATGGGAAGGGATTCTCAAGCCCAAGGGCATTGCAAGACAAAACCTTGTCGCAGCGGAATTCCTATGCGATAGCGTCGTGCTCCTCCGAACGCCTTTTCCGATGCCCGCTCCCGAACCGTCCCCGGTCACGCTCAAGAAGCGCAAAATTCCCATCTGGCAGCAGGTCCTGAACTGGTATCTGAAGCTGCGTCTGCTCAACAAAATCGCGTTGTTGTTGCTGCTGGCGGCCATTCCGACGGCCGCGATCGGCTACAAGGTGCTCCGCCCGGCTTACAAGGAGTGGAAACAGCGAAATGCGCTGGCACTGGCCGCGAGTTGCATTGCCAGGAAGGACGACAAGGGGGCGGTGCTGGCTTTTCGGCGGGCCATCATGGCCAATCCCAAGAATCCCCGGGTCTGGGAGCAACTGGGAACTTATTTGGAGAGCAGGAAGTCTCCGGAGGCCCTCTGGGTGTGGGATCGCCTGGCAATGGTGCAGCCGACTACGGGAAATCATCTCCGGGTGGCAAAAGCGGCATTGGCAATCGGGGACTGGCAGCGCGCCCGGACCCATCTGGATGCGGTTCCGGAGGCAGAGCGGAGTTCTCGGGAGTATCGGCTGCTCTCCGCGCAGACGTTAGCCGCCTCCAATCAGGTGGCGAAGGCGGAATCCCTGATCACCCAGGTGCTCAAGGAGCATCCTGACAATGCCGACGCGGCTTTTTTGCTGGGTCAGATCCGAATGAATTCGACGGATCCTGCCGTGCGGGCGCAGGCGCAGGTGCAGATGAGGGCTCTGGCCGATGGCAAGGGCCCGCTGGCAATGGAAGCCCTCCGCCTTCTGACGATTCAGGAAATGAGGACGGGGCAGAATATGCTCGCGGCCTCGGATGCCGGGGAGTTGATCAAGCGCCCGGAAGCTCAGGTGAGCGATCAACTGCTATTTCTCGATCTTGAATTCATGACGCAGAGTTTTTCGCTGCCGATTTCGATCGAGAAGGCCCGCAAACTCGCGTTGGCGAATCCCGAGAACACGCGTCCGATTATCAGTTATCTCATTCGCCGCGGACTCGCTGCCGAGACTCTCGCGTGGCTGGAGCGGCAGCCCCCCGAGACGGTCAATGCACCGGAAGTTTTTCCGGTGCACCTCGACCTCGCGATTTCCGCGCGTGATTGGGACAAGGTCTACGCGCTCCTCGCGAAGGCCGATCCGCCCATCGCTCCGGAAATGCTGACGAAACTGCGCACGATTCAGGACGACTTCCGCGCCGATAAGCCGGATGCCATCACCAAATGGGGCGAACTCGCTTCCGGGGCTCGAAATAATCTTTTCCTGCTCGGCACGATGGAACAGCTCTCGGCGGCGTGGAACTGGCCGCAGGGTCGCGAGAAGGTCCTGTGGACGATCTCCGAGGTCGTGCCGTCGAACCAGTTCGTTTGGAAGGAGCTCCTGCCCATCGAGTTGAAGGCGGGGAATACCCCGGCAGTGCTCCGAATCCTGGCCGCGCTCACGGCGCTCGATCCGTCGAACCAGCAGTTGCGCACCAGTTGGCTGACGTTGCAATTCCTGCTCCAGCGTGGCGAGGGCAAGGATTTGCTGGGGATGGCGGAAGCCGATGCGAAAGTGTCGGACGCTCCCGAGGTGCAGGTGATTTATGCCGCGCTTCTCGCGGATGCCGGGCGCACCGATGACGCGATCACGGTGATCGAGAAGATCCCCGCCGAGGCAAGGAACACCCCTCGAATTGCTGCGTATCTGACCTACGTCTACGCGAAGGCGAAGAAACCGGATGTCGTGAAAAGCCTGCTTGGAGTGGTGCAGGGGGATACCAAAGGGCTGTTGAATGAGGAGATTGCGCTGGCCCAGCGCTCGCTGGCGATCGCCGAGCAGCGCCCCGAGGACAGCATTCCCTCGAGGGCAGCGCAGGCCATGGATGAGGAGTCGGCCGCCCGCGTGCTCCACGAGCTCGAAGGTCTGCGAGCTGATCCGGGCGCGGACCGTCAACGTCTGCTCGAGCAGCTCAAAAGCCAGGGCGTCGATGCCACGGGAGCGAACGACCAGCTGAAACGCCTGCGGCAGGAACTGCAGAAGGACGCCGCGTCGACTCCCGCCCCGCGGCCGGTGAAACCCTGATCGCCAAGGAACTCGACGCGGAAGCGCTGGCCGAAAAGACTGTCCGGATGAGCGATGTTCGACTTCTGGCCCTCGGGCAATCCGGCTTCGTCCTCGATGCCTTTGGGACTCGCCTGGTCATCGATCCTTACCTCTCGGACAGCGTTGCGGAAACCTATGGCGAGAGCCTGCGCCGGCAGATCCCCATTGTCCGGCCGCCGGGTGATCTGACGGGGGTCGATTGGATCCTTTTGTCGCACGCCCATCTCGACCACACCGATCCCGCCACGCTGCGCCCGCTTTTGCGAGCTTCTCCCGGAGCGAGGTTCATTGCTCCGTATGAGTCTCGCGCCATCGTCGAAGGCCTGACGGCGGGCGGTAACGAATTGTGTGTTCCTCCGACGAACTGGCTCGAGCTGGGGCCGGAGCTCGCCGTGCGCGCGATCCCGGCCGCGCATCCGGAGCTCGCAAGGAATGCCGCGGGGGAGCTGCGGGACGTCGGCTATCTGTTGCGTTGCGGCACGAAGACGATCTACCACGCGGGAGATACCAGCCCGGATCCCGCCCTGGTGGAGGCGTTGGCCGGGGAGATGGTCGACTTTGCGCTGCTGCCGATCAACGAACGGAATTACTACCGCGATCGCGAAGGAATCATCGGCAACATGTCGGTGCGCGAGGCGTTTCAACTTGCCGCAGAGATCGGTGCGCGCACGCTGGTTCCGGTCCATTGGGACCTCTTTGCGCCAAACCGCGTCTATCCCGAGGAAGTCACCGCCCTTTTCGATCGCGAATCCCTGCCGTTCCGCCTTGAGTTTCTGGCTGCGGGTGAGGAAAAACAGCTCTGACAATTTGTCGTTGAAGTATGTCCGTTCCGAAAGTCGTCGCCCTCCTTCCCATGAAAGCGCACAGCGCGCGCGTGAGCGGAAAAAATTTCCGGTCCTTTGCCGGCAAGCCGCTGTTTCGGTGGATTCTCGATGCGCTGCTGAGCGTGGAGGACATCTCGTCCGTCGTGATCAATACCGATGCCCGGGACATCCTCGCGGCCAACGGTCTCGTGGACGGCGATCGCGTGATGATCCGCGACCGAAAGCCGGAGATCTGCGGAGATTTCGTGAGCATGAACCTCGTTCTGGCCGACGATGTCGCGAACGTTGCAGCCGACGCCTACCTCATGACGCACACGACGAATCCGCTGTTGCGGCCGGCGACGATCCAGCGCGCGCTTGCGGCTTATCAGGAAGGCGTCGCGGCTGGCACCGCCGACAGCCTGTTCACCGTCAATCGATTCCAGACCCGCTTTTATCGCGAGGATGGCTCTCCGGTGAACCACGATCCGAACGTGCTTCTCCGCACGCAGGATCTCGAACCGTGGCTCGAGGAAAACTCGAACGCCTACATTTTCAGCCGCGAGAGCTTTGCCGCGACCAACGCGCGCATCGGCGCCAGGCCGATTCTTTTCGAGACGCCGCGCATCGAGTCCGCCGACATCGACGACCAGGAAGGCTGGGACATCGCCGAGACGCTCGCCAAAGCCACCCTGCGGGCCTGAGATTCCGCCCGCGCCAATTCCCTCACATCCCATGAAAATTTTGCTGACCTGTCCCCCGATGCTGCGGGCAGTGGACCGCTTTCGCGACCGCTTTGCCGCGCTGGGCTATGAACTCACGACCCCCGACGTCCCTCAGATATTGCCCGAGGAGGAGCTCATCGAGCTCGTGCCGCAATTCGACGGCTGGATCATCGGCGATGACCCCGCGACCGCCCGCGTCTTCGAGGCGGGAAAAGCCGGCCGGTTGAAGGCCGCCGTCAAATGGGGGGTCGGCGTGGACAATGTCGACTTCGCCGCCTGCAAGCGCCTGGGGATTCCGATCACGAACACGCCGGGCATGTTCGGCCGCGAGGTGGCGGACATGGCGATGGGCTACGTCATCGCGCTGGCGCGCGAGCTTTTCGCGGTGCATGCCGGTATCCGGGCCGGCGGCTGGCCGAAGCCTCCCGGCATTTCTCTCGCGGGCAAGACGGTCGCCCTCGCGGGATTCGGCGACATCGGCCGGAACACCGCGCGGCGTTTGCTGGCGAGCGAGATGCGAGTCGTCGCCTATGACCCTTATTTCAAGCCCGCCGAAGGGCTCGAGGCCGTGGAAAATGCCGCGTGGCCCGATCGCCTCGAGGAGGCGGATTTCATCGTGCTGACCTGCGCGCTCACGCCGGAGAATCGTCACATGCTCGGGGCCGCGGCGCTCGGAAAAGTGAAGCCCGGTGTGCGTGTCGTGAACGTCGCCCGCGGTCCGCTCGTGGACGAGGCTGCGCTCTCGGCGGCGTTGGCCGATGGCCGGGTGCGCAGCGCGGCGCTCGACGTCTTCGAGGTCGAGCCGCTGCCGATGAATTCGCCCCTGCGAGCGTTCGACCAGTGCCTCTTCGGCTCGCACAATGGTTCCAACACGATCGACGCCGTCGTGCGGACGAGCGAGCGGGCGATCGACTTGCTCGACGGATTCCTGAAAGCCCTCCCGGCGGAGGTCGCATCATGAGCCAGCGCACCGCTTTGATCACCGGCGCCCTCGGAGGCATCGGCATTTCCCTCTGCGAGGAGTTTCGCCGCGCGGGCTATTTCGTGATTGCCACCGATCGCAAGGATGGCGATTGCGCCTGCGACGAGTTCCTGAACATCGATGTGCGCGATCTTTATCGGAGCGAGGAAACCCGAAAATCGGTGCGCGCCGATGTGCAGCGGCTGGTCGGCGACACGGGCCTGCACGTGCTGGTCAATAACGCCGCGTCCCAGGTGCTCAACCGCACCGACGATATCCAGATCTCGGACTGGGACGAGACGCTCCAGACGAACCTCATCGCCCCGTTCCTCTTCTCGCAGATGCTGCTGCCGGAGATCGAGCACGCAAAGGGCTCCGTGATCAACATTGCGAGCATTCATTCCGTGGCCACGAAGCCCGGCTTCGTCTGCTACGCGACGAGCAAGGCCGCGCTGGTGGGGATGACGCGCGCCATGGCCGTCGATCTCGGACCGCGCGTGCGCGTGAACGCCATCAATCCCGCGGCGACGGCGACGCCCATGCTGCTGGCGGGATTCGAGGGCAAATCGGCGGAGTTCGACGAGCTCGCCAAAAAGCATCCCCTCGAACGCATTGCCCAGCCCTGGGAAGTCGCCAAGACCGCTCTCTTTCTGGCCTCTTCGGATGCGGCGTTCATCACCGGCGCCTGCCTTCATATCGACGGCGGAATCGGGGGGCGTCTGCACGATCCGGTGTGAGCCCCAGCCCGAAAATCCCGAAGGTCGCGACTTGGCAACGGTTGCTTTCAGTTAGGAATAAATGACCGGGCGAGTCATTCTGTTCACTTTTTCTTGAACATTTTCAAAGTTCGCGATTCCTTGCGTCCATGGCGGCGGGGATCGAACGAACCGGACGCATGGGCGAGGGGCCTTTCGGCTCCCCGCACCAAGGGCGGCAGCATGCCCGGACGTTACGCAAGACGTTATCGAGGCGGGACTAATGGGGGAAAATCCGTTGCCAGAATCCGCGGATGCTGCGGAGGAGTTGACTGCGTTCCAGAACGAATGCATCGAGATTTTCGTGCGCGCGTCGCAGTTGCTTTCGATTCCGCGATCGATCGGCGAAATTTACGGTCTGCTCTATGCGAGTCCGCAGCCGATCTCGATGGACGCGATCATGGAGCGTCTCGCGATGAGCAAGGGCTCGGTAAGCCAGGGATTGCGCTGGCTGCGCGAGATTGGAGCCGTGCGCTCGACCTATTTTCCCGGCGATCGGCGGGATCACTTCCTCGCGGAAACCGAACTCCGAAAACTCGCGGCCGGATTCTTGAGGGAACGGATTGGCCCCCATTTGCGGTCCGCGGAGGACAATCTGGGCCGTCTGACAGAGACGGCGGCCAAAATTGGGGACGGCGATAAGGAGTTTGTGGCCGACCGGCTGGCAAAGATGCAGACCTGGTATCGGTTGTCGAATCAAGTGCTGCCGTTTTTTTTACAGGCGACAGGCAAGTTTTAGAAGTTCGATCGTAACACCCTGAAACAATTTATGAAGACAGCGCTTATCACCGGCATTACGGGCCAGGACGGCTCCTATCTCACGGAGCAGCTGCTTGCCAAGGGCTACACCGTTCACGGCATGATTCGCCGCTCGAGCAGCTTCAATACGGGACGGATCGATCACCTTTACAGCGATCCGGAGATCATCGATAAGCGACTTTTCCTCCACTACGGCGATCTCACCGATTCCAGCAATCTCAACCGCATGCTCGAGAAGGTCGGGCCGGATGAAATCTACAACCTCGGCGCCCAGAGCCACGTGAAGGTCTCGTTCGATGTCCCGGAATACACCGGCGAGGTCGACGCGATGGGCACGCTGCGCTTCCTCGACGCGATCAAGGAAGTCGGTCTGAAGGACAAGACCCGCTTCTACCAGGCGTCGACGAGCGAACTTTACGGCCTCGTGCAGGAGGTTCCCCAGACCGAGAAGACGCCTTTCTATCCGCGTTCGCCCTACGCCGTCGCGAAGCTCTACGGCTTCTGGATCATCGTGAACTACCGCGAGGCCTACGGCATCCATGCCTCGAACGGCATCCTTTTCAACCACGAGTCTCCCCGCCGTGGGGAGACCTTTGTCACGCGCAAGATCACGCGGGCCGCGGGCCGCATCAGGGAAGGTCTCGAGGATTGCCTCGTCATGGGCAACATCGATTCCAAGCGCGACTGGGGTTATGCGCCGGAATACACCGACGCGATGTGGCGCATCCTTCAGCAGGACACGCCGGACGACTACGTCTGCGCGACGAACGAGACGCACACCGTCCGCGAGTTCATCGACCTCACCTTCAGGCAGCTCGACATGGAGTTGGAATTCAAGGGTGAGGGCGTGAACGAAGTCGGTATCGAGAAGAAGACCGGCAAGGTTCGCCTGAAGATCGATCCCCGCTATTTCCGTCCGACCGAGGTCGAACTCCTCATCGGCGACTACACGAAATCGAAGCTCAAGTTCGGCTGGGAGCCGACCACCCGTTTCGAGGAGCTCGTCCGCATCATGACCGACGCGGATTGGAAGCTCGCCCAGCGCGAAAAACTCGGCCTTGGGCAGTAATCAGCCGCATTTCGATTTCACCATCATTTACCATGCGCATTCTTGTCACCGGCGGGGCAGGGTTTCTCGGTTCCCATTTGTGCGATCGGCTCGTCGAGCGCGGAGATGAGGTGCTCTGCCTCGATAATTTCTTCACGGGGCGGAAGGCGAATATCGCCCACCTGCTCGGGAATCCCCGCTTCGAGCTCATTCGTCACGACGTCATCGATCCTTTCAAGTTCGAGGTCGACCAGATTTACAATCTCGCCTGCCCGGCCTCGCCGCCGCATTACCAATACAACCCCATCAAGACGACGAAGACGTCGGTGATGGGCGCGATCAACTGCCTCGGCCTCGCCAAGCGCGTGAAGGCGCGCGTTTTCCAGGCCTCCACGTCGGAGGTTTACGGCGATCCCGCGATTCACCCGCAGGAAGAGAGCTACTGGGGCAACGTGAACCCGATTGGTCGCCGGTCCTGCTATGACGAGGGCAAGCGCGTCGCCGAGACGCTCTTCTTCGACTACCATCGCGAGAACAAGGTCGATATCCGCATCGTTCGCATTTTCAACACCTACGGGCCCCGCATGCACCCGAACGACGGCCGCGTCGTCTCGAACTTCATCGTGCAGGCGCTCAAGGGCGAAGACCTCACCGTTTACGGCGATGGCTCGCAAACGCGCTCGTTCTGTTACGTCGACGATCTCATCGAGGGCTTCATCCGCCTGATGAACCAGGACGAAACCGTGGGCCCGGTGAACATTGGCAACCCCGGGGAATTCACGATGCTCCAGCTTGCGGAACTCGTGCTCGAAAAGGTTGGCGGCCCGTCGAAGATCGTGCATCGTGACCTTCCGGCAGACGATCCGAAGCAGCGGCGACCCGACATCACCCTCGCCAGGAAGCATCTCGATTGGGAGCCGACCGTTCCCCTCGAGGAGGGCATCGAACGCACGATCGCCTACTTCAAAACGGCCATCTGATTGGCTGAAATCCTTTTTAATCGCGCAACGTCTTACATGAAAATTACCTGTCTTGGAGCTGGTTACGTGGGTGGTCCCACGATGGCGATGATCGCCGCCAAATGCCCCGATATCGAAGTCACCGTCGTCGATCCCAACGCCGCCCGCATCGCCGCATGGAATTCCGACACCCTGCCCGTTTACGAACCGGGGCTCGATGAGGTCGTCAAGGAAGCCCGCGGTCGCAACCTCTTCTTCACCACCGAGGTCGAGGCCGCCATTCGCGCCGCGGAGATCATTTTTGTGAGTGTCGGCACTCCGACGAAGACCTACGGCATCGGCGCCGGTCGCGCGGCCGACCTCAAGTATATCGAGAGCGCCGCTCGTATGATCGCCGAAGTCGCCGAGGGGCCGAAGATCATCGTCGAGAAGAGCACCATCCCGGTGAAGACCGCCGAGGCCATGCTCACGATCCTCCGCGCGAATTCCAAGAAGGGCACCTTCCAGGTCCTCTCGAATCCCGAGTTCCTCGCCGAAGGCACGGCGATCGCCGACCTGCAGAAGCCCGATCGCATCCTCATCGGCGGCGAGACCACCCCCGAAGGCGCCGCCGCCGTCGAAAAGCTCGTCTCCGTCTATGCCCGCTGGGTGCCGCGCGAGCGCATTCTCACGACGAACCTCTGGTCGTCCGAGCTTTCCAAGCTCGTCGCGAATGCCTTCCTCGCGCAGCGCATCTCGTCGATCAATTCCATCTCGGCCCTCTGCGAAGCCACCGGCGCCGACGTCGACGAAGTCGCTCATGCCATCGGCACCGACTCGCGCATTGGCCCGAAGTTCCTCAAGGCCTCCGTCGGCTTCGGCGGGTCCTGCTTCCAGAAGGACATCCTCAACCTCGTCTATCTCTGCGGCCACTTCGGCCTGCCCCAGGTCGCCGCGTATTGGGAGAGTGTCGTGCAGATGAATGACTGGCAGAAGCGCCGCTTCGCGCACCTGATCGTCAGCACGCTCTTCAACACCGTCTCCGGCAAGCGCATCGCCGTGCTCGGCTTCGCGTTCAAGAAGGACACCAACGACACCCGCGAATCCGCCGCGATTTCCGTCGTGCAGGACCTCCTCGAGGAAGGCGCGACCGTCGTCGTGTATGACCCCAAGGTCTCGGCCGAGGAAATCCGCCGCGACGTGCTCGGGGCCAGGGAAAATTCGCGGCTCGTCATCGCCGAGAGCGCCGAGGAAGCCGCCAGGGGCGCCCACGCCGTGGCGATCGTCACCGAATGGGACGCCTTCAAGGAGCTGGACTGGGCGGCAATCTACGCCGGCATGCCGAAGCCTGCGTTCGTGTTCGACGGCCGCAACATCCTGCCGGCCACGAAGCTGCGCGAGATCGGTTTCCGCGTCTTCGCGATCGGCAAGCCCGTCCAGCGTCGCGAGAGCGACCTCATCGGCGCGAACTGATCCATCCCTCTTCCGCCGGGCGGCCGGGGGCATTAGTCCTTGCGCCCGGCTCTCCCCTCCGTAGATTCCGGCCTCCCCTCCGGATTTTCCTGTTTTGAACTCGTCCCCCGTTTCCGCTTCCGCCGATTCGCGCTCGGGCGTGGCCAGCATGGCTGTCTCGCCATGGATCCTGGTCGCGCTGCTTGCCTTCGTCTGGCTGCCGGCGATTCGGCAGTGGAGTTACGACTGGAGCACGAATCCTCAGTATTACTATGGCTGGGCCGTGCCCTTGCTTGCCGCCTACCTTGCCTACGAGAGGTGGGAGACACGCCCGGCGGCGCGCCCGCTTGTCCGTTTCTGGGTGTTCCTTCCGCTCGTTGGGCTTGCGGCCCTGCAATTGCCCGTGAGGTGGTTCGGCGAGGCGAATTCCGATTGGTGGCCCGTGTGGTGGGCCTACGGAACGATCTGCGTCGGGGTCACGCTCGGCCTGCTCGCCCTGTTCGGCGGCGCGGGCTGGGTCAGGCATTTTTTGTATCCGTGCCTGTTCATGTTCACGGCGATTCCCTGGCCGACCTATTTCGAAATTTCCGTGGTGCAGCGGTTGATGGGAATCAATGCCGCGATCTCCGCCGAGATCGTTTCTGCCCTGGGAGCGCCGGCGATCGCGGTCGGTAATGTCATCGAGGTTTCCAGCGGAGTGCTCGGAGTGAACGAAGCCTGCAGCGGAATCCGCTCCCTGCAATCCACGCTCATGGCGGCATTCTTCCTCGCCGGTCTCTACCAGTTGCGGAGCTTCGGCATTGCGCTCCTTGCCGGGGTGGGGGTGTTGATCGCGTTCACCTGCAACATCATTCGCACGACTTTCCTCACTTACGAAGGCGCCACCAAGGGCGTGGAGGCCACCGAGAAGTGGCACGACACGGCCGGCTTCGTCATTCTCGGCGTGGTCCTCGTTTGTCTCTTCTTCATCAGCCAGTTTCTCGACCGGCGCACCGCTGCTCGGAATGTCCACCGCTGAATCCTCTCGCCGGCAACCGGCTTCCGACGCACAAGGCCGGGTGAAGTTCTCCCGCATCGGCTGGGGAATCGCCATCGCGGTGGCCCTGTGGTTCGCGCTCAGCGAAGGGGCGACGGAAATCTGGTATCGGCTGCACGAAATGCGCGCCACGAAGAATCCGGCATGGTCGTTTTTGTGGCCCGACTCGCCGGAGGCGCAGGCCGAGGGAATCTCCGTCGCGAATTTTCAGGAATTTCCGGTCGCTGGTCAGGAGGTGCTCCATTTCGACCGCGCCCGGGCCGCGACCTGGCAGGCGGGTGACATTCGCTGGATTGTCACCGTGCTTGAATGGAATCCCGGCACGAAGGCCAGCGCGATGGATTCGCGCCACAATCCCATGATCTGTCTGCCTTCCGTGGGGTTCCAACTCGTCAGGGAACTGGGCTCCTCGAAGATTTCTTCACCGGTCGGCGACATTTCCTTCCGCGGTTACGAATTCCGGCGCGGCGGAGGGACGCCGTATGTCTTCTCCGCCGTCATTCGTCCATTGGAGATGCCGGAGGGAACCCTGCGCTCGGGTCGCTTGGAGCGTCGACTCACTCAGCTCGAGAAAGCCGTGAATGGCAATCGCCAGAGCCCGGAGCGCATTCTTCTCATCGCTGTCGAGGGGCCGAAGACCCCGGAGGCGGCGGAGAAGGCCCTTCGCGAGACCTTCCCGGGCTGGGTCAAGGTCAGCTAACGCCGGTCGAAGGCCGAGGTTCAAGTTGAAGGCAACGAGGGGCTCCTCTCTCGAGGCTGGCAACTTGAACTCGAGACTTCAACGTCCACTTTCCTCTTAAACTTTACGTCATGATCTATCTGCTCGGAGGCTCCGGCTATGTTGGCCTGGCCTATCAGGAACTGCTCACCCGCAAGGGCATCGCCTTTCGAAATCTCCGCCGCGCGGAAGTCGATTATTCCGACACGGCCACGCTCACCGCGACGCTGGAACGGGATCGCCCGGATTTCGTGATCAATGCCGCCGGCTACACCGGCAAGCCCAATGTCGACGCCTGCGAGCTGCATCGCACCGATTGTCTCTTCGGGAATGCCGTCCTTCCGGGGCGGATCGCCGATGCCTGCGAGGCGGCGGGCATTCCGTGGGGGCATGTCTCGTCGGGTTGCATCTACACCGGCGCCCGGCCGGATGGGGGCGATTTCACCGAGGAGGATGCGCCGAATTTCAGTTTCCGGCAGAATAATTGCAGCTTCTACAGCGGCACGAAAGCCCTCGGGGAAGAAGTCCTTGCTGGCCGGCCGAATGTTTACATCTGGCGCCTGCGCATCCCGTTCGATCACGTCGACAGCCCGCGCAATTACCTCACGAAGGTCATGCGCTACCCCCGCCTCCTTGCCGCGGAGAACTCCATCTCGCAGCTCGAGGAATTCGTCGCCGCGACCTTCGCCTGCTGGGAAAAACAGGTGCCCTTCGGCACCTACAACGTCACGAACCCCGGCCGCATCACCACTCACCGTGTGGTCGAGCTCATCGAGGAAAGCGGCGTCTGCCGGAAGGACTGGGATTTCTTCGAAACCGAGGAGGAGTTCATGCGCCTTGCCGCGAAGACCCCGCGCTCGAACTGCGTGATGACCTCCGCCAGGCTCGCCTCGGTCGGCATCACCATGACGCCCGTGGAGGACGCCGTCCGCGCAGCCCTCGCCAACTGGAAAAGTGCGCCGTCCACAGGGATTGAAGGGGTAAAAGGGATCCGGGGAGAAGAATAGATTCCCAGAACGCAAAGTCATCCCTTGAATCCTTTCCATCCCTGTTAGACCTCCTTCTCATGAACTTGCTCGTCACCGGCGGCTGCGGATTCATCGGCAGCAATTTCATTCGCCAGCGCCTCACGGAAGCGAATTCGCCGCTGCAGAAGCTGGTCAATCTCGACAAGCTCACCTACGCGGGAAACCCCGCCAATCTCGCCGACCTTGCCGACGACCCGCGCTACGTCTTCGTCCACGGCGACATCGGCGATCCCGCGCTGGTGGATGCCCTTCTGCGCGACCACGCGATCGACGCGATCGTCAATTTCGCCGCGGAGTCCCACGTCGACCGCTCCATCGACTCGCCCGAGCCCTTCATCCAGACGAACGTCGTCGGCACGCTGCGCCTGCTGGAGTCCGCCCGGAAATATTGGCAGGGCCTCGACGGCGCGCGAAAGGCGGGCTTTCGCTTCCTGCACGTCTCGACCGACGAGGTCTACGGCACGCTCGCGCCCGAAGATCCCGCCTTCACCGAGGAGACGCCCTTCGCGCCGAACAGTCCCTACGCCGCGTCGAAGGCCTCCAGCGACCATCTCGTCCGCGCCAGCCATCACACCTACGGCCTGCCGACGCTCACGACGAACTGTTCGAACAACTACGGCCCGTTCCACTTCCCCGAGAAGCTCATCCCGCTCATCATCCTCAACGCGCTGGACGGCAAGCCGCTCCCCATCTACGGCGACGGCCGGCAGATCCGCGACTGGCTTTACGTCGAGGATCACGCCCGCGGCATCTGGTCCGTTCTCCACGGCGGCCGGCTCGGCGAGACCTACAATATCGGCGGCATCAACGAGCAGGCAAACGTCGACGTCGTCCGCATTGTCTGCGCCCTGCTCGACCGCAAGCAACCCCGCGCCGACGGCCGCTCCTACGCCGAGCAGATCACCTTCGTCGCCGACCGCCCCGGCCACGACCGCCGCTACGCGATCGACTGCACGAAGATCACCCGTGAACTCGGCTGGCAGCCACAGGAATCCTTCGAGACCGGCATCGAGAGAACCGTCGACTGGTATCTGGCAAACCGCCCCTGGGCCGACGACATCACCGCCACCCGCTACGCCCGTCAGCGCCTCGGCGCCAGCCGCTGACGAGAGAGAGGAGTCGAGGGACGAGAGCCATGACTTTTCGCTTTGAGAAATTGGAAGTGTGGCAGCGCGCACGCGAGTTCAACCGCGCCGCCTATGACGCCGTTCGCCATTTTCCGAAAAGTGAAGAATACGCACTGTCCGCTCAACTGCGGAGAGCGGCGATCTCGGTCTCTTCCAATATCGCGGAAGGCTCTGGCCGAAATTCCGACGCGGATTTCGCGCACTTTTTGGAAATTGCCTACGGCTCTTTGATGGAAGTCGTGTCCCAGATCTACTTGGCCTTCGATCAATCTTACATGAACGAATCCGAGCTGAATGCTCTTTTGCAAAAGGCGGACGTCATCGCTGGCCAGCTTTCCGCACTGGCTCGATCGCTGGGACGCGAACCCCGCCGCACCAAATAGCCCTCGACGCCCGACTCTCGCCCCTCGACTCATCCCCAATGCCCTCGCCCCTCGACTCCCGCCCCTCGACTTCCGCGCCGCCGGCGCGGCGCGGAATCATCCTCGCGGGCGGCTCCGGCACGCGGCTGTATCCGCTCACCATCGCGGTGAGCAAGCAGCTCATGCCGGTTTACGACAAGCCGATGATCTACTACCCGCTGTCGGTCCTCATGCTGGCCGGCATTCGGGAGATCCTCATCATCTCCACGCCGGCCGACCTGCCGCTTTTCGAGCGCCTGCTCAGCGACGGATCCCAGTTCGGCCTCTCGCTCACCTACGCCGAGCAGCCTCGCCCCGAGGGCCTTGCCCAGGCCTTTCACATCGGCGCGGACTTCCTGGCCGACGCGCCCTCCGCCCTTGTGCTGGGCGATAACATCTTCTACGGCCACGATTTCGTCGGCGCCCTCGAAGCGGCCGACGCGCTGGATTCGGGCGCCACCGTTTTCGGCTACCACGTCGCCGAGCCTTCCGCCTACGGCGTCGTCGAGTTTGCGTCCGACGGTCGCGTGATTTCCCTCGAGGAAAAACCGGCGAAGCCAAAGTCGAACTACGCCATTCCCGGGCTCTACTTCTACGACAGCTCCGTCGTCGAGAAGGCGCGCAGTTTGAAGCCCTCGGCCCGCGGCGAACTCGAGATCACCGACCTCAACCGCCTCTACCTCGACGAAGGCACCCTGCGGGTGGAACTGCTCGGCCGCGGCACCGCCTGGCTCGACACCGGCACGCATGACTCCCTGCTCGACGCCGCGGATTTCGTCAGCGTGATCGAGCGCCGCCAGGGCCTCAAGATCGCCTGCCTCGAGGAAATCGCGTTCCGTTCCGGCTGGATCGACGCTGCCGGCCTCCAGCGTCAGATCGACCGCCTCGGTAAATCGAGCTATGGCGCCTACCTTCGTCGGGTCTCCACGAGCGGCGGAGACCGTTGAAGAGGGAAAGTGGAAGTTGAAGAAGAGTGCCAGAAACCGAACTTCAACCTCAACTTGAACCTTCCACTTCGCTTTTCAGAGCGAACCGAAGCGATCCCTTGAATCCCTTCCATCCCTGTGAAAATAGGCAGGGATTTTCGGGATAAAAGGGATGGAGAATGTCCGAACGACGCGTCCGCTCGATCTTCAAACTTAAACTTCTCTCTTCAACTTGAGATCCGGGAGCCGTCGTTGACATCATTTTTACAGCGTTGCATATTTGCGACATGGTAAGGACGCAGATCCAGCTCCCAGATCCGCTTTATCGAGAGGTTCAGAGGGTTGCCCGCGAGCGGGAGTGGAGCATCGCGGAAGTCCTTCGGCGCGGGGCCGAGGCTGTTACGAGAGCTTATCCCGCCGGGGATCGGGAGGCCGCGAAATCCTGGAAACTTCCGCCGCCTCTTACGGCGCGATTGCTGATTCTGGAGCCCGAGGCGTTGAGCGACATCATCCGAGGGGACGACGAACCAAATATGGGATGATCGGGATCGATACGAACATCCTCATCTGTGCCCGGGCGGCGGCCTCTCCATGGCAGGCGACCGCAGCCGCGTTTCTGGAAGGGCTGGGAGCAAATCCCAATGTGGTGACGCTGAATTGGTTCTGGTGGAATTTATCTGGCCCTCCGAAACCCGGCGATATTTTCTCCGGCTCTTGGCGCGAGTGCCGCCGTGGCCGAATGCCAGATCTTTCGCCGCCATCCGAGTTGGGCGGTCGCCGAAAACGCGGAGATCATGGATGAGTTGTGGTCCCTCGCCAGTCAATCTGGGTTCGCCCGGCGCCGAATCATCGATGCGCGACTGGCTCTGACCTTGCAGCGCCACGGCGTCACGAAATTTGCCACGGTCAACACCCGCGATTTCGAGACCTTTGGCTTTGCTCGAGTTTGGAATCCGCTCGAGGGTTAAGTTGAGGAGAAAAAGTGGAAGTTGAAAGAGGGCCAGAAAGCGGAACTTCAACTTAAACTTTCAACTCATCAGGTTGAACCGAAGCGATCCCATGAATCCCTTCCATCGCTGTAAAAAACAGGCAACAGGGATTTCAGGGATGAAAGAGATGGGAAAAGTCAGCTTCTGGTTTTCTGGAGGTAACCGGATCCTTTGCGCCTCCGCGCGAAAATCCCTTCTATCCCTTGTATCCCTGTGGATAAGTTTTTGTGCCGCGCTCCAGCGCTTGTGAAAGAGGGACGCAGAGGGTAAGGAACATGAAAGAGGGGAACAGGGATGGAAGAGATGAAAGGGATGGCAAAGGTCAGTTCCTTGTTTTCTGAGGTGACTGGATCCTTTGCTTGAAGGCCGCTGTCCCGTCGCAGCGGCAAACTGGCAACCAGGAATAACGAATCCCAAGCACCCCTCCATAACCTTCTCTCCTGTAAAGACGCCATTCTTCGCGCTCTTCGTTTCCTTCTGTAAAAACCCCGCGGAAGTTCAGCGGTAAGATCATTCCCTTCACGCCCTCGGCGATCTTCTGTTTAAATGCGGAAGCTTGAAAGAAATGCCACAGCCCGCGCACGTCGCAGAAGCCCAGCGCCGACAGGACGACATCATCCGGCGGATGACACCCTGCCGTCGGCTCGAGATCGCGATGGCGCTCTACCGCACGGCATGGGATTACAAGCAGGCGTGGCTGCGCTCCCAGCATCCCGACTGGAGCGAAGAAAAGATCGCCTCCGCCACGCGGCGCATATTTCAGACCGGCCATGCAGGAGATTGATCTGATCACGCGCCGCCTCGACGAGGCGGGCATCGTGTATTGTCTGGTTGGAGGACTGGCTGCCATCGCCTACGGTCGCCCCCGTCTCACGCTCGACGCGGACCTCGTCCTCGCGCTCTCTCCCCGCGACGTGTCCCGATTGCCAGACCTCTTTCCCGAACAGGATTTCTATCTGCCACCACCGGAGGTGCTTTTAGCCGAGATCGAGCGGGAATCCCGGGGACACTTCAATATCCTCCATCAACACAGTGCGCTGAGAGCGGATTGTTACCTTCCGGGCAAAAGCGCTTTGGCGCATTGGGAGCTGCGAAATCGCCGACTGCTCGATGGCCCGTGGGGCGCGAACTGGTTTTCCCCGCCGGAAGCGGTGATTGTGCACAAGCTTCTCTTCTACCGCGAAGGCCGTTCGGAAAAGCACCTCGACGACATTCGCGCCATGCTTTCCACGGGAGCACTGCCCGACCTCGCAACCCTGCGCGAATGGATCGACCGCCTCGGCCTTGCCGGGGAATGGGAAACCGTCCAGGCCGGATAACCACTTTGCTTCTCCGCGCCTCCGCGTCTCTGCGCGAAAATCCCTTCTATCCCTTGCATCCCTGTGGATAAGTTTTGTGCCGGGCTCCAGCGCTTGTGAAAGACTCCTGAGAAGCTCGCGCAGAGGCGCAGGGACGCAGAGAAGAAAACGTGAATGGGGAACAGGGATGGAAGGGATGAAAGAGATGAGGGAAACGTGAATTCAGGTTTCGATGCAGAAAACGAAAACCCTCTCCTCTCCGCGCCTCCGCGACTCCGCGCGAAGATCCCTTCTATCCCCTTGCATCCCTGTGAATAACCCTCGGCGTCCTGGCGGAAGCCCGTTGACACGTTTGTCAATCTGGCTATTATGGCCATATGCTTTCCAGCATCTCTCAAACGAAGAATAATTTGAGCGCCCTGCTGGAGAAGGTTCAGGCAGGGGAAACGTTGATCATTCTCGATCGGAATCGCCCGGTGGCTCGGGTCGAACGTGTCGCGATCGGGGAGGACCTCACTCACCTGACCCCCCCGAGAGAAGCAAAAGCCATCACTGCGGTTCTGGATTTGCCAATCGGCGGAACCCCGGGAGTGCCTGGAGGAGCCGTCGACGCGCTCCTCGATGAACGATCCGGGTCGCGATGAAATTCTGGGATTCCTCCGCAGTCCTGCCGCTCCTCTTGTGGGAACAGGATACTGTAATCCGGGAAGGCCAATTGCGGGAGGATGCGGATTTCGTCGTCTGGTGGGGCACCCGGATCGAGTGTCACTCCGCGCTTCGCCGCCGGCTTCGGGAAGGAGGCATCGGTTCGAAGGATGGTGATCGAGCCCTCGCCCGTCTCACGGCCCTGGCCGGAAGCTGGATCGAGGTTCCTCCTTCGGAAGCCGTGAGACTCCGCGCGGAACGACTGCTGGTCGGGCACAACCTTCGCGCCGCCGACGCCCTGCAGCTCGGCGCCGCATTGAACGCCTTCAAGGAACAAACGGCGAATCAGCATTTCCTCACTGCCGACGCCCGTCTCGCTTCCGCCGCCGCCGCGGAAGGATTTCAGATTCGGTGATGACACGTTCTCGCGCAAAGGTTTAACAGGGATGAAAGCGATAATGGGATGAGGGAAAGGGAATGAATATCCCCAGACCCAAAAGCCCTTACGGATCAACATCCTCTTCGTAAACGTTCAGCCTCGGCAGCTTCGACCATCAGGCATTCGAGCCTCGCTTTCCGAGAGTTTCTGGAGGCTCTTACTCTCCGACACACCGAGGACGAGGCTCTGCAAGCGTGAATGCGAGCTTTATGGGCCCTAGGGTTCAGCCGTTGATGTAAATGTCGCTTCGGAAAAGAATATTTCCTCTCTGTATCGACTGAGATATTTCAGGAAAACGGACTCAAGCCGCAGAATAAATGCTTCTAATTGGAAAAAAAATCCGGGATTACCTATTTGGACCTCGAGGGTTGGCGAGGTTGGGAGCCGGGGCAATCATCAGACCACCTTTCGATTTGAATGGACGTGATCGGATTGAAATCGGTGAGAATACCATCATCCTCTCACATGCTAATATCTGTGCACTTTCCGGCTATGCCGACGCGTCGCTCGATGGTCGGGTGATTATTGGAAATCGCGTATATATCGGAAGGCGATTCTATATTGGAGGGGCGGCTAAGCTGATTAAAATCGGGGATGACTGCGTTTTAAGTGAAAATGTATCAATCTTTGATAATTCACATGGGTTGTCTCCCGAAGGCCTAGCAATCATGCAGCAAGCGCTGGAAGACATTCGGGAAGTTGTCATTGGAGATAGTTCATTCATTGGAATTAACTCGGTCATTTTGCCGGGGGTGACACTTGGAAAACACTGTGTGGTCGGAGCCGGTTCCGTAGTCACTAAGAGTTTTTCGGATTATTCCATGGTTGCGGGGGTTCCCGCGCGACTTCTCAAGAGATATAATTTAGAAACCCATTGTTGGGAAATTTGTAGATGAAAGTATTAGTTACAGGTGGGGCAGGATTTATTGGTTCTTATCTTTGCGAAGAACTGATTGCGGCAGGGCATGACGTGACGGTGTTCGATTCTTTCCATGCGCAAATTCATGGCTCTCAGCCCTGTTTTGACAGGCCGTGGCTTAAGCCGTGTGAGGTGATTCGTGAAAGCGTGGAAAATCGGGATGCTCTCTATTCGGCTGCGATCTCTGCCGAGGTTGTTGTGCATCTTGCTGCTGAAACGGGAACCGGTCAGTCGATGCAGGAGGTGAGTCGCTATTCTAGCGTGAATCTGGTCGGAACGACCAATCTGGCACACCTGATTGCCAACAAGAGTTTGCCGAATCTCAAACGAGTTGTCATTGCCTCGTCGCGTGCGATATATGGCGAAGGGAAATATAACTGTGCAAATGATGGCGTTGTTTATCCCAAACCCAGATCGGCGGAACGAATGCTCAAAGGGCAATTTGATCCCGTTTGTCCGATGTGCGGAGGAGAAGTTGAATTGGCACCGACAGACGAAACTTCGCTCAAGCAGCCTTCGTCGTTTTACGGGTTATCCAAACAGTTTCAGGAGGACTGCCTGACCCTGATTTGCGATGCCGCCGGAATTTCCTGTGCGGCGCTTCGATTCCAAAATGTCTACGGTCCCCGGCAGTCTCTTAACAATCCTTACACGGGGGTCCTGACCGTTTTCGCACGAAATGCGTTCCACG
Source organism: Chthoniobacterales bacterium (assembly GCA_036569045.1). Taxonomy (NCBI): domain Bacteria; kingdom Pseudomonadati; phylum Verrucomicrobiota; class Spartobacteria; order Chthoniobacterales; species Chthoniobacterales bacterium. Next base: position 45,399 of record DATCRI010000009.1, read on the forward strand.
GTAGGCGGATCAATGTTTTTGAGGACGGAAAAGAAAGTCGGGATTTTGTCTACGTGACGGATGTTGTGGCAGCAATTGTTGGTGCCATTAGTTTTAGTTATCAGAGTTCACTTGTTTTGAATGTCGGAACGGGAGTTGGGGTTCCGTTGAAGCAATTGGCGGAGATGATTAATCTTTATTACGGAGGTAAGTCAGATGTTTATGTATCTGGGGATTTCCGAGTTGGAGATATCCGGCACAATGTTGCTGATATTGCAGCGATTGGACGTGCTTTCGGTTACAGTCCTAAAATTGCTGTAGACGAGGGGGTCGGGCGTTTTTGTGATTGGGCTCGTGCTGAGCTTGAGGCGGAATTGCAGTGAACGGTATGCCTCCGATTGCGTTAGTAACGGTTCTTTTTAACAGTCGTCCGATATTGCCGGCGTTTGTTGAGTCGCTGAACGCTCAGACTTATGAAAATTGGCGATTGATCGCTATTGATAACGCTAGTTCTGATGACGGAGCTGATTATTTGAAGGGTCTTAGGCATCCTAAAATTGAAGTTATTGAGAATGATGAAAATCTGGGTGTCGCTGCCGCAAATAATCAAGGCATTGCGCGAGCTTTGTCAGACCGAAATGTCGACTGGATTGGAGTTATAAACAACGACGTCACCTTTTTGCCCGATTGCTTTGAAAGTCTGTTGAAGTCTGCAAGCTCCAAGGGGGCGAAGTTTGTTTCGCCGCAGATTGTTTACGCGGAAGATCGCGACCGTATCTGGTATGCCGGAGGCAGTTTGAAACGGTGGCCGATCATCGACAACTCTCATTGGGACATGGAAAAGTCCCTTCAGAAAACGAATCCGACTTCTCAGTGGGTATCGTATGCCCCGACTTGTTTTCTCTTTGTCCAGCGGGATGTCTTCTTGGACGTTGGGCTCATGTGGGAGCCGTATTTCGTCTATAACGATGATGTCGACTTCATCTTTCGGGCGGCGGCGAGAGGGTATCGCATCTGGATGGAAACAAATGTCACCATTGATCATTATGTTGGATTCAGTAGTGGGGGAGGGCTTTCGCGCTTCTCGCTGTATTATGGATCGAGAAATGCCGTTTTGCTAATGAGAAGAAATCTTCCGGAACTGTTGTGGCGAATTCAGTATGGTTTCCTTTGGGTAAAATATCGAGCAACCGCATCCCTGAAGCGCAAGGCTGCCTACATTCTCGAAGCGCAGATTGAAGGACTTCGTGACGGGTTGCGGGCAGAGGCGCGTTAATGTATTTGAGTGATGATTCGCTCGATTTTGAAATCAAATCTGGTTCGCTGGGCGGCGGGTCCTCCACTTAATTTGATTTCCAAAGGTTGTGTCCGCGTAAAGAGTCTTTTTGAATTTTGGTCTTTGCCCGAATTTAAGAGTCTTGGAGACGAGGTGGTATTTAGAATGCCTCGAGCTATAGCTCGCCCTGAATGCATCTCGATTGGATCAAATGTTTATCTCGGTCCGAACTCAGTGTTGTGCTGCGCAAAATCGTTGGCGGAAAATCAGAATCCTCAACTGATAATAAGTTCGGGAGTCTGGGCGACTCTAGGATTGCAGATTTACTGCATTTCATCCGTTATCATTGAAGAAGATGTGATGATCGCAGGTAATGTATTTGTTTCCGACTACTCCCACGGCTATTCTGACGCCACCACTCCCTATATTTCTCAAGGATTTAGTGAAATTCGCCCAGTCAAGATTAGTAAAGGCTGCTGGATTGGTCAGAATGTTGTAGTTCTGCCAGGTGTTCACATCGGCGAGGGAGCAATTGTTGGCGCAAATAGTGTAGTTACGAAATCAATCCCGCCTCGATCTATTGCTGTCGGAGCCCCAGCCCGTGTTATTCGAACGTGGGATGATGATCGCAAGGGGTGGCGCTAGCTTTCAAAAAGCGAATGGGAATCGTCCATTTTCTTAAAAAGGAATTAAAACGGGTGCCGGGGATGGCTGATCTTTTGGCGGCCCAGAAAATCGCCCCGATCGTAAGATCTCCGATCAAGAAGCTGGCGGGGAATTCCAAGGTTGCGATCTCTTCGGGACAGATTGCGGGAGAAGTCCAGGTTGTTCACGGTCCGGATTCGAGGGTAAGATATTTGCCGCAAGATGTCGCTTGGGCGACGGATCGGATTTTCACGGAAGCCGCTCCTGCGGAATATCCGGAATGCTTTCTTGTCCGCCTGCCAGATGGAGGAGTTTGGGACTTTTGCACAATTTCAAAAGAAGGGGCGCTTCTCGCGGATGTTTCCTACGAGCCGGGCTTGGATCTGGCGACGGGTCGTAATCATAGTTTTCTTGCTCGTCGATTTTCTCCTGCTGCAACGCACTTGGAGGGGACTGCGGTGAACCTCTGCACAAGTTGGGCTCACATCGCTTTTTATCATTGGATGATCGAATTATTGCCCCGGTTCTCCATTGCGAAGGAAGCGGGTGTCGATTTGGAGAAAGCGACCGTTCTCGTCAATTCCCTGAACCTTCCCTTTCAAAGAGAAAGTTTGCGGATTTTTAATATATCAAGAGCGCTGGCGGCTAATGGACTTCGTGTATCGGCCGATGAGATGTGCGTTCCTTCGTTGGCAGGGATTACGAGTAAGCCTCCACGATGGGCAGTTGATTTTTTAAGAGATTCCTTCTTCAACGGGGCTCGGAAGGTGACTGTCGAATGTCCTTCCAAAATCTATATTTCGAGAGGTGACACGGGATCTCGTCGGGTCCTTAACGAGGTGGAATTGACTGCACAACTCGCGCGACGGGGGTTTGTCGCCATGACGCTTTCGAAATACCATTTGCTGGAGCAGGTGGCGCTCTTCATGAACGCTTCCCACATCGTTGCGCCTCACGGTGGAGGGCTGACGAATATCGTGTTTTGCAATGCGGGCTGCCGCGTGGTGGAGTTGTTTGGGCCGAAGTATGTCAATCCCTGCTACTGGTCCCTCGCTGAGCTGGTGGGATTGGATTACCATGCGGAAATTGCGCCGGGCGTGCGCGAGTATCTCTACGATGGCCCCCGCGTGGCGGACGACTACGAGGTCGATGTCGAGCGGGTGTTGCAGGCCGTCGAACGATGAGATCGCTCTCGTCGTTTTTTCGGGAAGCCGGATGGTCGGTTTCGTCGCGAATCGCCCAGGCGCTCGCCTCGGTGGTCAACACGGCGCTGCTCGTGCGCTATCTGGGGCCGGAGTCGCTCGGTCTGCTGATCACGGTGTGGTCGACCCTGCTGTGGGGAAACCTCTTCAATCTTGGCGTGACCGGAGCCCTTGTGAATCGACTCGCGGTGCATGTCGCGGGCCGCGACGAGGGCAGCTATCGGCGGGATTTCGGCTCTGGGGCGGTGCTCATCCTTGCGATTGGGCTGGGATTGGCCGTCGTTCTTGGGATGGCGATCCTGCTTCTGCCGCTGCGCGCCGTCTTTCCGGTTTCCGATCCGAATCTGGTCGCCGCGCTTCCCGGGGTGTTATCGGCGGGAGGGATGGCCTTCGTCTCCCTCTTTCTTTCGAGCTTCTGCTACCCTGAATTCGCCGCCCGCGGTCGGCTGGCGACCTATTTCCGGATCAACACGGCGGCGTCGGTGGTCAATTGCGTCGCGGTGGCCCTTGCGTGCGGCCTGCAGCAGCCCCTCTGGGTTTGTGCAGTCGCGTTACTGGTTTCCGGTAACCTGTGGCTGCTCCTGGGAAGCCTCTGGGCGATCTCGCTCCGGACGATCGGCGAGGCGTTGCGGGCGGTGCGGTGGGGGGCTATTCGTGAGCTGATCGCAAGTTCGAAGCCATTTTTTCTGATCCAACTCAGCACGATCGTCCTGTTCAGTTGCGACGCGTTCATCATCGCGCACGCGCAGAGCTTCGAGAACGTGACGCTGTATTCCTCGATCAACCGCCTCTTCCTGCTCGGGTTCACGCTGGCCGGCGGCATCATCGCTCCGCTTTATCCCGCGCTGCGCAGCGCGGTCGTGAAGGAGGACTGGACATGGGTGACCGGGGTCGCCCGCCGGATGAGCCTGTCGGCGGTGGGTTTTTTGGGCGTGCTGGTGGCGGTGGGCGTCTGGCCCATCCCGGAGATCGCGAAGATCTGGCTGAGTCTGCCGGCGGCGGCTCCCTGGTTACTGTGTGTCCTTCTCGGACTAGCCACTGGGATGCGCTTGCTCGCCGACGTTTTCGGGCAATTGATTCTCGCCGCGGAACGGATGCGGACGGTCACCGTTGTGGCGATCTGCGCGCCGGTCATTTATCTCGGCTTCGCATTGCTGATGGTTCGGGTGCTGGGGGTGATAGCCCTCCCGATCGCGGCGGTGCTGGCCTTCGGATTCAGTATCGCCGTCGCGGGTTTCAACGTGCAGTCGCTTCTTCAGCTGGCTCGGGCTCAACGCACGGAATTCAAACGAAAATGAGGATTCTGGTTGTTTGCGAGGCTTTCGGCTACGGCGGGACGGAGCGGGCGGCCTGCACCTGGGCGATTGGCTTGGTGCGGCGTGGCCATCACGTGCGTTTCGTGGCTGGCACGGACGGCCCGCGGCGGAACTGGCTTGAGAAATCGGGCGTGGAGTTCGCGGTTGCGGAGAGTTCCGCGGGCGTGGCCCGGGAAATCGCCGCCTTTTCTCCCGACGTCATTCACGAGCACGTGCCCGGATTTTTACGCCGACAAAATCTGGGGCTCGACGGGCGGAGGAAGGCGGGTGCCATCCCGCTCGTCCAGACCAATGTTTTCGGGAGGCAGGACGAGATGCTGACGTATCGGGCCAGCGGCATCACCAGCTATATCTCCATGACTTCAGCCGCCCAGGCTTTCCAGCGGGCCGGGCGGTCAATCCGGCGGGAAGACTTCGACTTTCAGACGGTAGTGCCTTACCCCAGCGTGCCCGCGCCGGATGTGAGCGCCGTCGAGGCGGCCGAGGCGAGGCGAAGATGGGGCTTGGAATCCGGGGCATTCGTCATCGGTCGATTTGGCCGGCCGGACTGGCAAAAGTGGAGCCGGCTTTACGAACCGATTTGCCTGCGAGCGGCCCAGCGGCACCCGGAGGTGCGCTTCCTTTTCCAGGCCGCCCCGGGGGAACTCCGCGAGCGGCTTGCGAATTCCCCCGCGGCGCGGAATTGCGTTTTCCTGGAACCGACGCAGGATGACCGGGAACTCGCTCGCGCTATCGCCGTGTGCGACGCCATCCTGCATCTCTCCCGCATCGGCGAAAGTTTTGGCTTCTCCATCGCCGAGGCCATGCAGGCCGCCAAGCCGGTGATCGTGAATTCGAGCCCGGACTTCGATCAGGCGCAACTGGAGCTGATCCGGCACGGGATCGAGGGGTTTCACGCCAGCAGCGTGGGGGCGGCGTTGGAAGCGATCCGGCATTTTCGCGATGGCCGGTCGGATCTCGCGACGATGGGAAGAGCGGCTAAAATCCGTATCGCCGCCTTGGCCAATGCCGAAGATTCGACAGATAAATTGGAGCGCGTGCTGGCGGCGGCGGCGGCGGGCGGGAAAAACCCGTTTGCCGGAGAAGATTTTGAGAGCGTTTTGGAGGCCGCCAAGAATCTGCGGATGGTTTCTCACGGGCATGCCTTAAATGAGCAGCTCGAATTGCGATATCTAAGCCTGCGAGGACGGGTGCGGAATCGGTGGAATCGGTTAAAGCTTCGTTGAATTAGTCATGTATGTTCCGTTTGCAGAGAATATCGGGATTTTTGCCGTCGTAGGATTGGCTTTTGCCGCGCTTTACCTGTGGTGGTATCGCCGCACGTGGACCCAATTCTACGATCCGTATTTCACGAGTATCTTCATCATTGGGTTAAGCACCTGTTTCGTCACTTCGGTTCTCTACGTGTCTCCGGTGGTGCCGTTGACCATCCTGGCGGGGTTGCTCACCTTTTTGGCGGGGTTTCGGTATGGGCTTGGCAATCTCAACGGAGTGCTGAAGAGCGCCGCTCCCTTTCGGCCGAGCAAAAACAGTGACTTGGTCCTGGGGGCGCTTCTCGCATTCGGCGCGATTGCTCTGGCGCTGGACTTTTGGGTAAACGTGCGGCCGGCTCTCGGCACGGGGACGGAGTTGGGGGGGGCTCGCTACCTCGCCGGGGCAAACAACCGGTTCCTTTCGATCTTTGGGTATGCCGCTCGTCCGCTGCCTTTGTTTTTTTTCTGGTTGGTGCGATCCAAGTTTTTGAAGGCGGGGTGCATGGCTATGATTGCTTACGACCCCCTCTTCTCGATCTTGATGGGAGGGAAGTCCGCTATTTTTACGATGCCCCTTAAACTTGGGGCCATTCTCTATTTCAAATACGCCCTGCTTGGCGCGCACCGGAATTTCGCGCAATCGAAGTGGGAGCGTTTTTTCAAAAAAAATCGAGGTCTTTGCCTGACTGCGTTTGCGGGAGTCATCTTTTTAACGCTCGTGGTGACGCCCTTCTACATTACGAAGGACTTGTCGTGGGCCGGCTACCAAACGGGTTTCACGACGATCTCGCAAAGATTTTTACTGGGATTCGATTCGGCCTTGATGGCCATTCAATTCAATATGGCCTTTCCCTCGCCGGGCTTGAACCTGATCGAGTTGTGGTTTGGTGCCCCCCTCAAAGTGCTGGGGCTTTTTCATGGATATTGGAATGGCATTAACCAGTTTGTGGCGATTCATTTTATGATGTTGTCGGACGACGCGACCATGCAGTTCCCCAACAACTTTATCGTATTGGAAATCTTCGGGTCCATCGGATGGATCGCCGGTATCCCCTTGTTAGCCATTCTGTCCGTTTCCTTGGGAAAACTGATTCAGCATGCCGCGAGGAATCGGGCCTCGCTGATCTGGGCCTATTGGTTTGGCTATCTTTCGGTAAACCCTGTCCAGATGCTGATCGACGGTCAAAGTTTCTTCAATATGATGATGCTCGGACTTGTAATGGCAGTCCCTTTGTATTTCTTTTCCACGAAAGCTACCGGCCGTCGAAGAGTTCGATTTGTCAATTTTCGGAACTTCCCTGGAGGGCCGGCAACCTCGGAGGCTTCCCGCCGGTCTCCGTCGCGCTCCCGTTAGCAAGGACGCGGTCCGATTTCAAGTGGGGCCCGGATGAACGGTAGCTCAGAACAGTAGCCGCTTTAATGTCGTTCCCGAAATTCTAATGCGCGTCGCCTTGATTTCTCATGCGATGACGGTCCGCAGCACGTGGTCCAAGTCCGAAGTTTTGCGGCAAAAGGTGGACCTCTGCACGATCATTCCCCACGACTGGCAGACTTACGGGGTCGATGAGTCGGCGGCAGGCGTTCCGGAAGGGTTTCGCCGGCTGCCGTGCGTTTTCCCGGGCCGGATTCATTTCCATTTTCACCGGGGCGTCGGCCGGTTTCTCGATGAGTTTCGCCCGGACCTCGTCCATCTGGATCAGGAGCCGTATAGCATAGTCACGTTCCGGTGGGCAATGGCGTGTCGACGCCGCAGGATCCCCTACCTCGTCTTCACCTGGCAGAACATCTTCAAGCGCTATCCCGTGCCGTTTCGCTGGATGGAGAAGTGGGTGCTCTCGCACGCCGCCGGTCTCGTCTGCGGAAACTCGGAAAGCGTCGAGGTCTTTCGCCGGAAAGGCTATCGCGGCCCGATCTGGACGATCCCACAGTTCGGCGTAGAGGAACCGGAGACCTCGTGGCCTCCGCGGGAGAACCGGAAGCTACGCGTGGGATTTGTGGGCCGGCTGGTCGAAGAGAAGGGCGTGAGCGACCTGATTGCCGCACTGTCTCCCGTTTCGGGTAGCGAATTGGTTCTCATCGGAGATGGTGATGATCGAGAGGCTCTCCTCTCCCGGGCCAGGGCCTTGCCGGGGAAGGACCGGGTGGACTTTCTGGGGCCGATGCATTCGGAAAAGGTGCGCGAGGCGATCGGGACGCTCGACGTCCTCGTCCTGCCATCTCGCACGCGCTCCAACTGGAAAGAGCAGTTTGGCCGGGTGCTCGTGGAGGCAATGGCCGAGGGCGTTGCGGTGATCGGCTCGAGTTCTGGAGCCATTCCGGAGGTCGTTGGCGAGGCAGGATTGATTTTCGAGGAGGGCAACGTCGAGGCGCTCACCGATGCGATTCAAAAGATGGCCGACCCCGCGATCCGGGCAAGTTACGGGAGCGCAGGGCGGGCGAGATTTCGCAAACTCTATACGCAGGAGCAGGTCTGCGAACGATATGCCGAGGCTTATCGGCAGATTCTTTCTCATGCAGACTGATGGTTACAGTCATGTCCGGGTGGTGACCCCCACCTTGGGAGAATCGCCATTTCTTGCGCAAACGGTCGACTCGATTGCGAAGGTGGCTCCAGATTGCCTGCATGTCATGGCGGCTCCTGCATTGAAGGTCGACGAGTTGCAGCGGCGATTTCCGAGGGTTTTGGTCGTCGAGGACCGGGGACGCGCCGGCGGGATGTATGGGGCCATCAACGCGGGGCTGCGAGCTGCCGGGCGTTCATTCGAGGTCTGGACGTATCTGAACGACGATGACCTCCTTCGTCCGGGTTTCGCTCAGATCTGCCGCAAAACCGGGCTGCGGGAGGTCCGCTACGGCGATGTGGACCTCATCGACGCGGAGGGCAATCATCTCTCGTGGATCACCCGATGGAGACGAAAACAGTTGCCGCGAGGGATTCTGGCCGCGAGGCGCTCGCCATTGAACCAGCAAGGCACGGCATTCGGTCGGGATGTCTTCGTCGAATTGGATGGTTTCGACGAACGGCTCCGTTACGCCAGTGATTTCGATTTCTTTTCCCGGTGCGCACGCGGGAGCATCCCGTTGATCCCGGAACCGTTTCATGTGGCGAGTTTTCGGTGCCATGGAGGCCAGCTTTCATTGGAATCCACGCATTTCGATCGGGAAATTGCCGACATCCGACAGCAGTATTTCAGTGATGTGAAAACATGGGAGGTTCGCGCTGCGACCGCGGCGTTTCTTGCCCAAAACTTCCCAGTCTATGCGGGTCGTTTGTGGGCGAGAACTCCTTTGAGCGGAAGGGATTCCATGCGTTCCACTGGGAGCGTCGACCGTCGGAATAAACAACCGTGACCATCGTGCTCGTCAACGATTCGTGCTCGGTGAATGGAGGCACGGCGGCGGTGGCCATCGAGGAGGCCGTGGGGCTGTCCAATGCGGGATTCGCGGTGCATTTTTTTGGAGTGACCGGGCCGGTGGACGCACGGCTTGCGACGGCCGGGGTCCAGGTGCATTGCAGTGACCGCCCCAGCTTTCTCGACGACCCCGATCGGCTCGGGGCGGCGGCGCGAGGATGGTGGAATTTCGAAGAGGCCGCGCGCTTCCGGCAGCTGCTCCGCGCGCTCGATCCGAAGACCTCGATCGTTCATATCCACGGGTGGATGAAGGCGCTCTCTCCGGCGATCTTTCATACGGCTTGGACGGCGGGGTTTCGGGTCGTCACGACGCTGCACGACTACTTCTTGAGTTGCCCGAACGGGGCGTTTTTAGAGCATCCAACGCGGCGGATCTGCACAAGAAAGCCCCTTTCCCGTAGTTGTATTTCCTGCAATTGCGATCCGCGTTCTCGTGGGCAGAAATTCTGGAGGGTGGGGCGCGGATTCGTGCAGGAATACATTGCCCGGGCAGCGGAGCGAACTTCCGGCTTTCTCGCGGTCTCGAAATTTTCGCTGGAGAAGCTTCGAGATAAGATTCCCGCCGAATGCCCTGTCGACGTTGTCCAAAATCCCTTAAATTTGGCACCACCGGAAAAACCCGCCGGCGACCCTGGCGGTCCGTTGCTTTTTGTTGGACGCCTGTCGCCGGAAAAAGGCGCCATGATTTTCGCCGAAGCGGTCGCGGAGACAGGGCGATCGGCCGTTATTCTCGGAGACGGCCCCCAGGGGGACAGGTTGAGAGAATCGTATCCGCAGCTGGATTTTCGCGGGTGGGTCGATCCGGCGGAGGTGCGCCGATGGATGACGGTGGCATCTGGCCTGGTGTTTCCTTCGATCTGGTATGAGACAAATGGCTTGGTGGTCGCCGAGGCCATGGCTCACGGCCTGCCGGTTTATGTTTCAGAGGGAACGGCCGCCTGCGAGTTCGTGCGCGATGGGGTCACCGGATTTCGATTTCCCATGGGATCGGTTGCCGGTCTCGTGGAAAGGCTGCAGAGCAGTCGGGACATGGCTTTCGAGGTGGGCCGCCGGGCCTTTGACTGGTATTGGGCTGAGCCGTGGACCACGGAAAGTCACGTCACGAGGATCATTGATTTTTATCGCCGAATTTTGAATGAGTGAGCGTTCATCAGTTCATCTTGCCCACCACTGGCTTGTTGGCATGCGGGGAGGCGAGGCGGTGCTGGAGCAGTTCAGCCTCCTCTGCCCGGAGGCGCCGATTCATACGCTGGTGGCGAACCCCGCGAAGCTTTCCGAGGCCCTGCAACGGCACCGGATCGAAACTTCGTTTCTTCAGCGCCTGGGAGGAATCCGCCGTTACAAGGAAATGCTGCCGCTCTTTCCGCTGGCGGTTGGGCGGATGCGAGTTCCGAAAACCGCGACATTCGTTCTCAGTTCGGACGCGGCGGTGATCAAGGGGCTTCGGATGCCCGAGGGCGTTCCGCACGTGTGCTATTGCCACTCGCCGCCTCGGTATCTGTGGGATCAGCAGGAGACTTATGCGAAGCAAACATCCGGGCTGGGAGCCTTTGGGCGTTTCGTTTTTCGGGCCGTGACCCCCTATGTGCGGCGGTTCGATCAAAATGCGGCCCGGGGGGTCGACCATTTTATTGCAAATTCCGGTTTCGTGGCGGAACGGATTCGACGCTGTTATGGGCGGGAAGCTGCGGTGATCTATCCTCCAGTGAACGTCGGCGCCTTCGAAGCGGATCGGCCGCGCGGTGATTTTTACCTCATCGTTTCGGAACTCGCTCCCTACAAGCGGGTCGATCTGGCGGTCGAAGTCTTCACCCGTTTGGGCGAGCCACTGGTGGTGATCGGCGATGGGCCGGAGATGCCCCGGCTACGGGCGATGGCGGGCCCCACGGTGAACCTGATGGGACGGCAGCCTTCTGCGGTGCTCAAGGAGCATTACGAACGCTGCGCGGCGTTCCTGTATCCTCAGGTCGAGGACTTTGGCATAACGGCCGTCGAGGCCCAGGCGGCAGGAGCGCCGGTGATCGCTCTGGCCGCCGGGGGGGCCTTGGAATCCGTGCTCGACGACGAAACGGGAGTCTTCTTCCCGGAACAAAAGGTGGAGAGTCTCATGCGTGCAATCAAGCATTTCGAAGAACGGAGGGCGCTCCTCACTCCTTCCAATTGTCGTCGCAATGCGGAGCGGTTTCGTCCCGAGCGTTTTCGCGTCGAAATCCTAGGTTTTTTGAAATTGCACTACCCCTCACACTTCGGTTTTAGGGAGTGAGCGAGGAATGGATTTTGGGGTTCACTAACTTGAAATGGGCGAAGCAGGGCGCAAAAGTTTCAACCAAGTGTTGTCCGGAATCGGCATTTTTCTTGTCGTCTTAGGGCACAGCTCGGGAGTCCTGCCGGAGAAAGCCGCAATCATAGCCTCGGGAAATCCTTGGTATTTCGGATTCTTGCAGATTCTGGCGTGGATTTACACCTTTCACATGCCGCTTTTTTTTATGCTTTCGGGCATGAACTACGCAGAGTTCACTCTGCCCAAAACTCCTTCATACGTTCAGTTGCTCCGCTCGAAGGCATGTCGCCTTTTATTTCCCTATTTGACAATTTCCACGTTGGCCTACCCGGTCAAAGCCGTTTTGTCCCGTTTGGCGTTGAGGCCCATCGACTTGTCATTTGGTAGCTATTTCACGCAGATTTTTTACCCATGGGAGAATTCAATCGTTTTCTTCTGGTTCCTCCCAACTCTATTCCTGTGTTTCGCCGTGGCACCGCTATTGACCCATGCCCGGTCGGTGGGAGGGCGTGTTACTCTAGTTTGCGGATTGCTCGCCGCTTCGTTTTTATTTCCCCACCATCCCGTGAAAGAGGAATGGCTGGCATTGGGGAATCTGGGCGGCGTTCTCCATAATTTGATCTATTTCTACTTGGGCATCGAGTTGGTTCGACTAGGGCTCACTTCGGTCAGCCGGTCGATCTGGACTCTCGCAATTCTGACGGGTTTCTATGTCCTGCAGGGCTATTTACACTCGATCGAAATCGCGACCTTCATCTTCACCCTGATCGGAATTTCGGGATGTTTGGTATGCGGTCACTTTCTGAGCGGCAGCAATTTGCTTTCTAGTTTGGGACGCTATTCTTATCAGATATATTTATTTAGTTGGTTTTTCCAGATTCCTGCGCGAATCGTTTTCGGGCAAATTTGGTGCCCATCCATCTGGCTCGCCGTGACGGCAAGTCTCGGGGCCGGAATCCTCGGGCCTATCGTGCTCACGCGCTTCCTCGAAAAGGTTGCTCCGAAGTGGCTTTCGACACTCTATGGAACTTAACAGGAAGGGCTGTGAAAATTATGATTTCGCGATGCCGAATGTTATATTGATTTTGGGGTGTGGACGAACTGTGAGATACGAGTCCAACACCGTTATGTCGGTATTTTCCGAGGGATGCAAATTAGTCAAATTTTGACATGAAAGAGGATGTCCGCGTGAAGAGTTCCTGTGATGAGGTGGCGGTTTTGAGGAGGTTTCGACGTAGTCGCGACGGCAGAGGGGAAGACTTTCTGTTGGTTGCCTTGGTGGGAGGCTATCTTGCAATTTTTTTCCTTTCTCAGGTCCTCGCATATTGGATTCGTTTCCAATCCGTGGTGCTTCGGTGGATCCCTTTCGACGGCACGATTTTCGTGCAGATGCAGGGGGACTTGCCTTCCTATGTCCCCCATTTCCAATTAGGACTTATATTTTTCGTCGTTTCTGGAATTTATTTTGGAATCTTTGAAAGGTCGATGCTGTTGAAGCGGGGACGGGTTGTCATCGACCTTCTGTCGACGATGATTGTGTGGGCCTGCTTTTATCTTTTGCTAAGCCTTTTTTTCCGAGTTGATCCGCTGATTTCCCGGTTCTATTGCGTCTTGGTTGCGTTACTGTCTGTTCCCCTTCTGTTTCTCTGGCATCGGCTGATCATAACGATCGTCTGGAGAACCTCCCTGGGGAACTCTTTGCGGAAAAGTGTTCTGGTGATCGGATGGAACGCCGATGTGCAAAAGATCGTGCAACGCATGCGCGAGGATTTCCAAGCTCCTTACCGGATTGTGGGGGCGGTGGAATTCAATGAACACCACTTCGAAACAGCGCCTCCAATGGAGTTTAATCTGGGATCGGTGGGTGACTTGCGGACCATCGTTCGAAGTTCGAACATCGACGCTGTTTTGTTGGCGGACCTGAATCCATCGGTTCAGGACACCACATACCTTGTCAATGTCTGTCACAAGGAGATGGTGACATTCATGGCCATCCCCGCATTTTTTGAAGTATTGTTGTCCGGTTTGCGACTTCAGAGTTTGGGAGGGGTGCCGGTCGTGACAATTGGGCGGCTGCCACTGGAACATCTTCCGGCTCGGATGATCAAGAGAGTGGTGGATATTGTCGGAGCCTGTGTGGGGCTTCTCTTGGCTGCTCCGATTTGTGTCGTTGTTGGATTTCTAATTTACCGGGAATCGCCTGGTCCGATTTTCTTTTCGCAGGAGCGTTTTGGTCGAAGAGGGCGTCCGTTCAAAATGTATAAGCTACGGAGTATGTGCTTGGATGCGGATAAGACCGATCACCTTAGCCAGTCCACCGCCGTTGGAGACGCGAGAATGCTGAAAGTTGGAGCGGTGATTCGACGCTGGAATATCGATGAGTTGCCTCAATTCTGGAATGTGCTCCGTGGGGACATGAGTCTGGTAGGACCGCGTCCGGAGCGGGTATTCCATTCTCTTCAGTTGGAGGACGAGATCACGCACTACAACATTCGCTTGGCGGTGAAACCGGGGCTGACTGGCTGGGCGGCGGTGAACGGCCTGCGGGGCAATACTGATCTCAATGCCCGGGTGCGATTCGATATCGAATACATCGAGCGCTGGAGTCTGAGCTTCGATCTTTATATCATGGCGCTGACTTTCGTCAGGAACAGGAACGCGTATTAGGCCGCGGCACGCGGCCTGAAGTTGAAGAAGAAAGTTGAAGTTGAAGAGACGCGAGAAGAGCGTCGGACTCCACATTGTCTCTTGCATCCCTTTGATCCCTGTAAACTTTTTAGAAACAAGGATGGAGGGGATGCAAGGGATGGTCTGAAGAGAGATGAGCCGCGTGGCACGAAGGAATGCGACTGGGATGGAGGAGACGCAGGGCAAGCTCGTGAGCCTTGGCGGCGCAGTTGAAAAGGAAGAGTTGAAGTTGAAGAGACGCGAAAAGACCGTCGGGCTCCGCATGGTCCCTTGCATCCCTTTGATCCCGGTAAACTTTTTGAGCAACAAGTCGGTTTCGAAAAGTGATCGTCCAACTTCTGACGCTCCATCTGATACCTGAACCTGCCCCTGACTTTGATCTTCAACTTCCAGCTTCAACGGACGGCCGCGGCGATCGCCGCGGCTGTCCTGGCCTTCGCGGGCTGCGAACGGCGAGCGACTCCGAAGGAGGAGTTCCTGCTCGGCGTGGCTGCGCCGTGGAGTGCCGAGACGATGGCGGCGGCCCGGGTGGCGCAGGCGGACACTTTGCGCGGAGATGTCGCCTGGTCGGGAGTCGAGACGAGCCCCGGGAAGTTCGCGCTGTCCGAAGAGATGCGGGCGGTTCCGAGAAAGGCTTCCGGGGAGGGGATCGCCCCTCTCGGAATCCTTGCCTACGGAAATCGCTTCCACGACCGCGGACTTTATCCGTCCACGCCGGAGGGGCGCGCCGCATACGCCGACTTTGCGGGATTTGCGGTGGGGCAGTTGAAGGATGCGGTTTCCCTCTGGGAGGTCTGGAACGAATGGAATCTTGCGATCGGCATGCCGGCGGGAACCGCGCCGGGATCTCCCGAGGAATACGTGGCCTTGCTGCGCGAAACCTACGAAAGGCTGAAACCGGCGTTCCCTTCGAAGGTTTTTCTCGGCGGCTCGGTGGCGGGCATTGGGCGCAAGGATGACTGGACGCGCCGCGCCTGCGAGGCGGGTTTGCTCCGGCATCTGGATGGATTTTCGTTCCACCCGTATGTGTATTGGATGTCGCCGGAGCGTCGAGTGCCCGAGCGTGGCCTGCTCGAACTGGTCGGAGAACTCGAGGGCCTGCTTGCGAAATATCCCGGCGGCGCGGCCGTGCCGCTGTATGTGACGGAGCTGGGATGGCCGACGCACGACGGAACGGAGGGGGTGACCCTCGACCAGCAGGCAAAGTATCTCTCCCGGGCCATCCTGTTGCTGCGAGCGGACCCCCGGATTCGCGGGCTGTGGATTTACACCCTGCGAGACGGTGATGGACCATTCACCGATCGGGAAAGCCACTTCGGCCTCGAGTTTGCCGATGGCTCGCCGAAGCCGGCGTGGTTTGCGTTCCGGGACACGGCTGCGCTGGTCCGAACGATGCAATCCTGCCGGCGCATCGAGTTCGAGGGTTACGAGGACGATCTTGCGGGCGTCGAATTCGTCGATGCCACGGGGCGACGCTCCCTGGCGATCTGGGCGATCGACGAGGGAGCGGTTCTGCAGGTGGATCTACGCCTGACTGCCCGCCCCTGGCAGTCGGCGATCCGGACGCGAATTCCGGGCCTGGGAGCGGGGCCTCGGCTCCCGATTCGACGCGATTCCAAGGACGGAAGCCGTCAGCTTTCGGTGACGGTGAGCGATCGTCCGCAGGTGCTCGAGGACGTCGGCGCTCTTCAAGAGGTCGAGTGGGTGGATACCGTGCGGCCGGCGGACTGAAAGTTTAAGGGGAAAGTTTGAAGTTGAAGCTGGCGGAGGATCGTTCCTCCGCTTTTTTTGTGCCCGAATGCTTCAACTTAAACTCTCAACGTCAACGAGCCGGCCGATGGCCGGCTAGAATTGGACGTTGATGCCGGTGCCGAGGAAATTCGAATCGTATTCGTAGGCCGAGATATCAGAAATGCGCTGGTTGCGCACGTAGGTCACGTAGACGCTGCAACGCTGCTGCCAGAACAGGTAGCCGACACGCACGTTGAAGACGATGTAGGTGTCGGTGCGGGCGCCGACTCCCTGGTAGTCGTAAACCTGATAGGAGCCGGTGAGGTCGAGCTGGATGCGGCTCCAGATGCGCTTCTGGTAGGACGCGGAAATGGCGGTCTGGATGTAGGTTTCCCCGTTCGAGGTGCCTCCCGTCGAAACGTTGCGGGCCAGGTCGAGGGCGATGGAACTGGTGTTGTCGATCGTGTAGGTGGCTCCGAGCGAGAAAACCGGGCTGGTGAAGTCGCCGTCGTCGGAGGAGTTGCTGTTGCCCTCGGTGCGCTGGATGCCGACCGAGCCCTCGAATTGAAGCTTGTGAGTCGTGTCGTAGGTGAAGCCAAGATTCACCGACTGGAATGGCTGTTCGCCGCCGCTCTCGAAATACGAAACGCCAGCCGTCGGCCCCAGGGTGAGGCGCAGTTTCTTGCTGAATTGGTAGCCGAGCGCCGGCGCGATGCTCACGGTGGTCGTCGCGGTATTCGGAATCTCTGGATAGTCCTGATAACTGCCGGCGGCGATCACCTGCAGGAATGTTTTCGTCGAGAGGGCGTAGCTGGCTTTGATGTTCAGCGAAGTCGTGTTGTATTGCTGACGCCCGATGTCCGTCGGCGTCGGATTTGTCGTGGTGACGTAGCTGAAGGCGCCATCGAGAACGAGACGGCGAAACGTGTAGCGCCCGGCGATCGTCAAATTCTCGTTCGTCGCGTTCTGCGCGGGATTCTCCGCAAAAAACAGGAACGACGGCGTGTAGCGCAGATAAAAGTAGTTTTGCTGCTCGCTGAGCGGCACGAGCTGCCGCGGTCGGGGATACTCACCGATGCCGGCTTCGATCGTCGGGGAGATGGTCGAGACATAGTCGCCGACTTTTGGGAAATTCGTGCCGAAGATGTTGTCGTTGTAGCCGACGTTCAGATCGAGGTCGAAGCGGAGCTGGAGGGGGCCGACGCGCATCCGCAGGCCCTGCATCTGGAACCACGATGACGTGTCGGAAAAATCCGGCAGGTTCCAGCCCTGGTCGACTGGCACGCCGAGCGTGCTCTCGTCCGGCTCGAGGATGAAGGGCGGAAGCGGCTTGGGCGGTGGGGTGGGTTCCGGAGTGGGGGTGGCTGTCGTCGTGCTACCGTCCTCTGCGATAGACGAATCCTCGGCGCGAACGCCGGGCGCGGCGGGAGCGGTCCAGGTCGGTTGCTCGGGAAGTTCCTCTTCCTCCTGGGCGCGCGCAAGCGTCAGCGTGAGGCCGCCGATCGCGCTTCCCACGAGGAGGACGCGACCGATCGAACGACAGGAACGGGAGGGGACTCGCAAGAGAACCGGAGACGCAACGGCTTACTTCGTCAGCTGGACGCCCTTGTCGTATTTGATCGCCTTCGACTCGCCGGTCAGCTCGTCGTAGAAGGTCCATTCGCCGTCCATCAGGCCGTCCTTGTAAACGCCGACGGAGCTGGGCTTGCCGCTCTCGAAAAATTCCTCCCATTTGCCAACCATCGAGCCGTTCTTGAATTCGCCGAAGTTCAGGAGCTGGCCGTTTTCGGACCAGTAAGTCCAGGCGCCGTCCTCGAGGTCGTTCTTGCGAAAGCCCTCGGAGGTCTTCTGACCATTCTCGGCGAATTCGATCCACCAGCCGGTGCGCTGGCCATCCGTGACCGTGCCGATCAGCTCCACGACGCCGTTGTCGTAGTGGGAGATCACCGGGCCGGTGAAGGGGGTCTTGGTGCCGGGCACCAGAAATTTGTCGGCATCCTCGTCGTAATCGAGCGCCCAGAGTTCCTGCGTTTTCGTGGCAGGTTTGGACGCCGCCTCGGCGGCGGGGGCGGGACTCGGTGTGGCGGAGACGTCGGGGGTTGCCGAAGGCGAAGGAGCGGGCGTCGCGGAGGCGGCCGGGGCAGGCGAAGGAGTGCCGGTGGCATCGGGTTCCGCGGCGGAGAGGGAGAGAGCTCCGCTGGCGAAGGTCACGAGGCAGAAAAAGAAGGGCGATTTCATCAAAAAAATGGCTGTTTCGGAGGGGCGGCCGGCTCCGGAACCACTCTCGTAAGAGCGGGCCTTTCCGGCGTCAACGATAAACGTCCCGCACTCCGCCCGGGCGATGGGAGGAAGGATCGCGAGGAAGTGACTCTGGTCGGGAAGGCATTCCTGTTCGGAATGCCGGGCGCCTGGCAGAGGGCTCGAGGGGCATTGGGAAGCAAAAGAACCGCAGGGAAAACCTGATCTTTCTGAACTGAGAGGAGGCCATGGGATGTTCTGCGGGGGCGTGGGCGGCAAAAATGTTGCAAAAACAGAATTGTTGGCCCCGGAGTTGCTGAATCACCCTGCAATCCTGTCTGCGCCCCGTCGCAGGCAGCTTCGTCGGGAGGGAACTGCCAGGTGAGGTCGCTGTTTCATTCGGGAACCCTAGAAAAACCAAAACAAATGATTAAGAAAGTATTCGCCGGTTTTGCGCTGGCAGTGGTGCTTGCTGGTTCGGCTGGAGCGCAGATCATCTCACAATGGAACTTTGACCCCAATCCTCCGGCAGATCTTACCGACTCCGCGACGATAACCGGAATTGCTGCGAGCATCGGCACTGGAACGGCCTCTGGAGTCCATGCTAGCGCTTTGACGGACTGGACTACTCCTGCTGGAAATGGGACGAGTGATTCTCTTAGTGCTACAAACTGGGGTGTAGGGGACTATTTTCAATTCACATTGTCGACTACTGGCTTCTCGGGAATTTATGTTGCTTGGTCTCAGACTGGCAGCAACACCGGCCCAAGAGACTTCAAACTCTCATATAGTTTGGATGGAACGTCGTTTGTCGACGTCAAGTCCTACTCAATTACTAACGATGGTTGGAATGGAACAACTTCTTATAAAGCTGCATCCCTGTATTCCGCAGATCTCAGTTCGATCTCCGAACTTAACAACGCGGCGACGGTGTATTTCCGTGTTATCGACACATCGACTACGGGTATTGGTGGATCGGCGGTCGCTACGGGAGGAACTGGGCGAATTGATCAGTTCACAGTCTCGCAAGGTTTCGTGGACATTACAGTCACACCTGTCCCCGAGCCGCATGAGTATGCGTTGGCGGTGGCGGGTCTTCTCGGTTTGGTCATTATCATGCGTCGCCGGAAGGCTGCGCAGGTTTTCTAAGCGGAGTTTAAGGGTCTTCGCTGCCCGCTCCGGATTCGTCCGGGGCGGGCTTTTTATTTGGTTTTGGAGGGCGCCGTTTCGCTGAGGCGGCGCTCTTTTCCGCGTTGAAGAGCCGACGCGGCTCTCTCATCATCTTTGGCCGGGACTTATTTTGCGCCTTTGGCCGGCTTCGCGGCGTGCTTTTCCTCGATGGCGGCCTGGGCGGCGGCGAGGCGGGCGACGGGGACGCGGTAGGGGCTGCAGCTCACGTAGTCGAGGCCGAGGCGGTGGCAGAATTTCACGCTGTCGGGGTCGCCGCCATGTTCGCCGCAGATGCCCATCTTCAGTTTCGGGCGGGTGGTGCGGCCTTTTTCGACGGCGATTTCCATCAGGCGGCCGACGCCGACGGTGTCGAGGGTGGCGAAGGGGTTCTTCTTGAAGATTTCCTGCTCGGTGTAGGGCAGGAGGAAGTTCCCCATGTCGTCGCGGCTGATGCCAAGAGCGGTCTGGGTGAGGTCGTTGGTGCCGAAGCTGAAGAATTCGGCGGTCCGGGCGATTTCGTCGGCGGTGAGCGCACCGCGGGGCACCTCGATCATCGTGCCGACGAGGTAGTCGAGCTTCACCTTCTTCTCGGCCTGCACGTCCTTCGCGACGCGGTGGACGATTTCCACCTGGAGGTCGAGTTCGCGCCTGAAGCCGACGAGGGGAATCATGATCTCGGGATGAACCTTGATCTTCTCCTTCGCGACGATGGCGGCGGCCTCGAAGATGGCGCGGACCTGCATCTCGGTGATCTCGGGGTAGGCGATGCCGAGGCGGCAGCCGCGGTGGCCGAGCATGGGGTTGAACTCGTGCAGAGTGTGGACGCGGGCCTGGATTTTCGCCACGGGGATGCCGGTCTTCTTCGAGAGGTCGGCCTGCTGTTCCTTGGTGTGGGGGAGAAACTCGTGCAGCGGGGGATCGAGCAGGCGAATCGTGGCGGGATGGCCCTGTAACGCGCGAAAGATGCCGGCGAAGTCCTCGCGCTGGTAGGGCAGGAGCTTCGCGAGCGCGGCGCGGCGGTTGCCGACGGTGCTGGCGAGGATCATCTCGCGCATGGCGTCGATCCGATCGCCCTCGAAGAACATGTGCTCCGTGCGGGTAAGGCCGATGCCGGTGGCGCCGAAGGCAAGGGCGTTCTCGGTCTGTTCGGGGGTGTCGGCATTCGTGCGCACCTCGAGCCGGGCGGCCTGCGCGCACCATTTCATGAGCTGCTGGAAGCCGCGGAATTTCTCGGTCTTCTGCGCGGCTTTGTTGCCGTTCAGCATGCCGGTGATGATTTCGGACGGCGCGGTGGCGAGCTGGCCGGCGTAAATGGTGCCGGTGGTGCCGTCGATGGAGAGGAAGTCGCCCTCGCGGAAGGTTTTTCCCGCAGCGCTGACGGTTTTTTCCACGTAGTCGATCACCAGCGCGCTGGCGCCGCAGATGCAGACCTTGCCCATCTGCCGGGCGACGAGGGCGGCGTGGGAACTGACCCCGCCGCGCGCGGTGAGGATGCCCTCGGCGGCGATCATTCCGCGAAGATCCTCGGGCGACGTCTCGTTGCGAACGAGGAGCACCTTTTCGCCGCGCTCGGCGGCCGCGGCGGCGCGGTCGGCGTTGAGGTAGATTTTGCCGGAGGCGGCGCCGGGGCCGGCGGGCAGGCCGGTCGCGATGGCGGTGGCCTTCTGGAGTTCGGCGGGATCGAAGATGGGCGCGAGGAGCTGGTCGAGCTGGTCGGCGGGATTGCGCAGGACGGCGGTCTCCCAGTCGATGAGCCCCTCCTTGAACATATCCATGGAAAACTTCAGCGCGGCGGCGGCGGTGCGTTTACCATTGCGCGTCTGGAGCATGAAGAGCTTGCCGTCCTGAATGGTGAACTCGATATCCTGCACGTCCTTGAAATGCTTCTCGAGCGTGGCGCGGACCTTCAGCAGCTCGGCGTAGGCTTTCGGCATGGCGGCCTTCAGACGGGCGACGGGCTCGGGCGTGCGCACACCGGCGACGACGTCCTCGCCCTGCGCGTTGATGAGGAATTCGCCGTAGAATTCATTGGCGCCGTTTGCGGGATTGCGCGTGAAGGCGACGCCGCTGCCGGATTTGCCGCCGGTGTTGCCGTAGACCATGGCCTGCACGTTGACGGCGGTGCCCCAGTCGCTCGGGATGCCGTATTTGCGACGATAGACGATGGCGCGGTCGTTCATCCACGAGCCGAAGACGGCGCCGGTCGCGCCGTGGAGCTGCTCCCACGGATCGTTCGGGAAATCCTTCTTCGTGCGCGTGCGGACGAGGCGCTTGAACCGGCGGACAAGCTCCTGCTGGTCCTCCGCGGTGAGGTCGCTATCGACGACGTCGTGGTGGTAGATCTCGTGCTTGTAGGCCTCGATGACGGTCTCGAAGGGCTCGTGGTCCTCGCCTTCGCGCTTCTGCACGCCGAGCACGACGTCGCCATACATCTGGATGAATCGGCGGTAGCAATCCCACGCGAAGCGCTCGTTCTTCGTCGCAGCGGCGAGGGCGACCACGGTCTCGTCGTTGAGGCCGAGGTTGAGGATCGTATCCATCATGCCGGGCATGGAATCCCGCGCGCCGGAGCGCACGGCGACGAGCAGCGGCAGAGCCTTCGCGTCGCCAAACTTGCAGCCCATGATGCGCTCCATGTTCGCGATGCCCTTCTCGATCTGCGACGGGAGCTCCGCCGGATAGGCGTGGCCGTGGTCGTAGAAATACGTGCAGACTTCGGTGGTGATCGTGAAGCCGGGAGGCACCGGCAGGCCGATGCGCGTCATTTCCGCGAGGTTGGCGCCCTTGCCGCCGAGGAGCGGCTTCATCCCGCCGTCGCCGTCGGCTTTGCCCGCCCCCCATTGGTAGACGTATTTGTGGGGTTTCGCGGGCACGGCGGAGGCTTTCGCCGTCTTTTTCGAGGGAGATTTGTTCATGGGGCTGGGAGGGAGGCGGAGCCGTCAGCATACCATGCAAGGACGGGAAGTTAAAGCACGCAGGAGCGGGCGTGGATCTGTTCCGACAGATCGCGGGCGGTCCGCGGAACGGACGGGCGTGAAAGCAGAACGGCCCGCAAAATTGCGGGCCGGGAGAAAGGCGGAAGAGGACTCGCCTCAGGCGGGCTGGGACTCGATGGAGGCCGCGCTGGCGACATCGTCGAAGTGGCGGACGAATTCCGCGAGGCCCGTGCTCGGAATGATGATGGAGTTCCGGCGACCGTGCGCTTCCTCGGTGATGCGGACAAATTTTCCGCGGTCGTTTTCGCGGTATTCGATGAAGAAGTGCTTGCGCTCGACCTGCAGGTCACGGGCCAGGATGATATTGTCCATTCCTTTTTGAGTTACAACTTATTGGCAGTGGGATTTCCAAATATCGCGAGGCTTTCCCTCGTCACAAGGGGAAATCTTCCGGCTAGGTCAAACCGCCTTGAAATCGACCTGCTGCTTGAACATGTCGACCTTGGCCACGATCACCTCGATCGTCTGCCCGGCCTCGTAAACGCGCTTCGTCTTGCGGCCGATGAACCTCCCGCGGGCGGCATCGTGCAGGTAAAAGTCGTCGTCGAGGGTGGAGACATGGACGAGGCCGGAAATCAGGAACTCGGGCAGCTCCACGAAGAGGCCGTAGTTGCGGACCTCGAGGATGAGGGCCGGGAACGGATGCCCCTCGCGCGAGGACGTCTGGCGCTGGAAATACTCGAGCTTCTTGAGCTTCGTCGATTCGCGTTCGGCGTCGGTGGCGACGCGCTCGGTCGTCGAGATGTGCTCGGCGAGCGAGGCGATCTCCGTGGAATTTGGGCCGGACTTCGTGAGGCCGAGGTGGCGTTCCAGCGAGCGATGGACGATGAGGTCGGCGTAGCGACGGATCGGGCTGGTGAAGTGCGTGTAATTTTCCTTCGCGAGGCCGTAGTGACCGAGCGGAGCGGGGCCGTAGGTCGCGCGCTTGAGGCTCTTCAGCAGGCCGATCTTGAGCGCGTTCTCGAACGACTGGCCGCGGGTCGCGGCGAGGAGTCGCACGAGGTTGTCGCGATTCGTGAGATCGCCCACGCGGAGACCGTGGGCCACGGCCGTTTCGCGATATTCGGCGAGCTTGTCGGGATCCGGCTTCTCGTGGACGCGGTAGACGGTGGGCTGCCTGGCGAGGGTGAGCTCGCGGGCAACGCACTCGTTCGCGAAGAGCATCAGCTCCTCGATGAGCTGGTGCGAGATGTCGTTCTCGATACGCTCGAGGCGCACGGGCACGCCCTTGTCGTCGAGCCAGACCTTGACCTCGGGGAAGTCGAGCTCGAGCGAGCCTTTTGCGAACCGCTGTTTCCGCAGCAGCGAGGAAAGCTCCCAGGCCGTGTGCACGCGCCGGGAGACTTCGTCCGTCGGCGGCTTTTGCAGAATGGCGAAGGCCTCCTTGTAAGTGAGGCGCGCGGCGCTGCGGATGACGGATTTGCCAAAGCGCACGTTGTGCACCTTTCCGCTCGTGGAGACTTCCGCGAAGACCGAGAAGGCGAGGCGATCGACCTGCGGCTTCAGGCTGCAGATGCCGTTGCTCAGCGCCTCGGGCAGCATCGGGATGACGCGGTCGGCCAGGTAGACGCTGTTCCCGCGGCCCACGGCCTCGCGATCCAGCGACGTCTTCGGGCGCACGTAATGCGACACGTCGGCGATGTGCACACTCACGGACCAGCCGTTCTTCGTGCGCTGCACCTCGACGGCGTCGTCGAAGTCCTTCGCGTCGTCGGGATCGATCGTGATGATGAAGCGGTCCCGCAGGTCGATGCGGCGGGCCGCCTCTTCCGGCGGCACGGTCGGGGCGATGCGCTCCGCCTCCCGGACGACATCGTCGGGAAATTTTTCGGGCAGGTTGTATTTGCGGATGATCGAGAGGATGTCGACGCCGGGAGCGCCGGTGCGGCCGAGCACCTCGATGACGTGCCCCTCGGGATTCACGTGGCGCGACGGCCAGGCATCGAGCTTCGCGACGACCTTGTCGCCGGCGGAGGCGCGGAGGTCTGCCGCGGGGACGGGCACGTAGAGGTTGTGGACGAAACGCGGATCGTCCGCGACGACGTAGAAGAAGTTCTTCGACTTCTGCAGCGTGCCGACAATTTTTTCGTTCGCGCGCTTGAGGATGCGGATCACCCGGCCTTCGCGTCGCGGGGGAGTGCCCGGCGCGACCTTGCGCCACGGCTCCGACGAGCCCCCCTTGTTGATGCGGGCGACGACGACGTCGCCGTGCATGGCGGTCCACGTATTCTCCGCGCTCACGTAGAGGTCGGCCTCGCCCTGCTTTTCGTTCAGCACGTGGGCGGCGCCGCTGGCGTGGAATTGAATGACGCCAGTGAAGAGGTCGGCGTCCTGCGGAACGACGTAGCGATCCTTCCGGACGCGCGCGATCTCGCCGAGGTTTTCCATCTCGGAGAGCAGCTCGCGAAGTCGACGACGGTCGTCGGCGGGGAGGTTCAGGCGTTTGGAGATTTCGACCTTGTCCAGCGGCTGAGCGCGCACGAGCTCGACGATCTGTTCACGGAGCGAGCGGCCGGCGGAGGAGGGACGCGTGGGCTTGTCGCGATGCGGCCTGGGTGGCCGGGAATCCTGGGCCGGCCGGTCGAGGCGAGGGCGTGGCTTCTTTGGATCGCGACTCGGAGCCTGCCGGGATTTGCCGGGGGGACGCTGGGAGGGGGCGTCCTCGGGGGCCTTGCCGCGGTTGCGGCGAGGGCGCGGCTGCTCTGCGACGGGCTGGCGGGTTTCTTCCGGCGGACGCGCGGATTTCCCCTTGCGGCGACGACGTTTCTTGGAAGGGCCGGCGGTTTTCTCGGGAGACGGTTTCTCCGGGATCGGGCGGGATTTACCGCGGACGAGATCGACGAAGCGCTCGCGAAGAGACTTTTTGGGTTTCGAGGCGGGGGACGGTTTGGGGGCCGATCTGGACTTCCCTTTTCGGCGCTCGTTTTCTGGCACGGAGCGAGTTTCCCCGCCGGGTCCCGCGAATACAAGAAAATGCTTGCCTGCCGATGGAGGAACGCGACATTTACGCGTCTGCTTTTCTCGACTCATGATCTCCCCTAAACTCTCCTCCCGTCGCGGCTTTACCCTTATCGAATTGCTGGTCGTCATCGCGATTCTTGCGATCCTGATGACCCTCCTTTTCCCCGCGGTGCAGGGCGCGATGGAAACCGCGAAAAAGACTCAGGCCAAGAATGACGTCACGCAGATCGTGGCGGCGATCAATGCCTATGTCGCGGAATACGGCAAGATGCCCATTGCCGGTGGAGGCAACACCGATGTGGAGGGTGATGCAGGAAATTCGGAGGTGTTGTGGGAAGTTTTGAGCGGGCAAAACGTTAATGATCTAAACCCGAGAGAGCTTGTTTTTATGGAGGTCCCGAACGCGAAAAGTGGAAAAAATGGCCGCGTTGCCAATGGTAACCGTCAGACTGGGCAGTTTTTGGATTCTTGGAACAAGCCCTACAAGATCGCCATGGATGGCGATTACGACAATAAGGTAAGGGGACCTAATGGGTCCGATATCACGAAGACGGTGATCGCCTGGTCCCCCGGCACTCCGGTGAAGGGTTCTCCCAACACGGACGCCAAAAAGTTCATCAAGTCCTGGGAGTAGTCCCGGGACGTCCCAGCCTTACGCGGGTGTAGTTCAATGGTAGAACGGCAGCTTCCCAAGCTGCATACGAGGGTTCGATTCCCTTCACCCGCTCTCTTGATAATCAACGACTTACGTTGATTTTGCACCAAGACTGCACCAAGCAGCCCGTTTAACAGAGTAAAAGTGCTCTTTTCCTGAGGCTCTGGTGCGGCGTCAATCGGCATCCTGGAATTCCGGAAATCCATTTGGTTTTGGCCTGAGGTAAACGCGGTGGTTTGCGAGCGGGAGCCACTCGGCAATTTGAATTCCACGGCTCTTGCAGAGTGCGACTTGGGCGGGCTTGGGATGCCACTGGCAGGTGAGGGGTTGATCGAGAAATAATCGCGGTCCGCAGATCAGAACTTCCATGGCATAGCAGAGACGCAACTCGAGTCGACGACTCCATCGGCATATCTCGAAGAACTCGTGTGGGTGGTGGAAGAGCCAGCCCATTTGCCAAGACTCATTCATGGCGCGGGGCTGCGAAAGAGAAACGCCGCGCGGGTTTGGTTGATCGACTCCGCGTTCCTTCCATCGAAGAAGACGCGCTCGGTTCGGGACGTCAGGCAATTCTCGAAATCCTCAACAAGCAACCTCTCCACGGTCTGGGGAAGCGAGTCGTCCGCGACGGCGATGACGCCGGCGTGCCACAACTGCTCCATCAAAAACTCGGGACGTGAGCGGTCGGTGAGAAGTCCGAATGCCGTTCCCTCGAGCCAGGGACTGAGGACGAGATGAACACAGGTCGCCGCCTCGAGAAGGTGCGAATAGGGCTGCATCCCGGACTGCAAAAGACGTTCGAGTGAGGCGGCTTCCCACGGCTCGAGGACGCCTTGGTTGACCGCGGCAGAGAAGGATTCTCGGGCGTCGGAAATCGCCGAACCCGTATAGCGGGAACCGGTCGAGCGGCTGAGCTCCAGAATCGTCGCCACTCCCTCAACGATCCCTTGGATCGATTCGATCCGACCGAGTCCACCCATGCGAGCCAAGATGCACGCACAAGACAGGAGGCGGAGGGCGAGCGGATTGCGAAGGGTGAGAGGCGAATGGGCTTCGAGCCAAGTCGCGACGGCACAACTATCCCTCTCGAAATCGCGGAATGGCGCGACGTAAAACGAATCGGCCGTCAGCGCCAGGACCTCCTCCGCGCGACCACTGGGAGCGAGAATCTCCCGCACGCGGTCGACGGATTTTGCACCGAGGATCAAGGCTCCGGGACGCGACGAGGCTCCGAGAACAAGCGGAAGCAGGTGCGCAAAACCCGGCAGCGGAGCGTTCTTCGAACGGGATGCGGCGCGACGAAGCAGAACCTCAACAAAGTGGTGAAGATGAGCTTTCATTGGGGATGGCCGAGAGCGTGGGCGAAATCCCACATGGCGAGGTGAAATTTCCGGAACTCATCGCCGGAGATCGCGAGGATCGTTTCTGGATTCACGGAAAGCCCCTGAAAGGCCTTGCCCCAATGCTCCCAGCGGTCTTCGGCGACGTGATCCGGGCGGCTCATGCACGAAAGCGCATCGAGGGCTTCCTCGAAGGACTCGACGATTTCTGCCCGCGCGGTGGCGTGGAGTTCCTGCTGAGCCGCACCAAAATCGAGATAAAATCCCGGCAGGCGTCCATGCACCCGCCAGCGGAGCAGGCATTCGGCGACGGTGGCGACGCACGCTCCGCCGACCGTTTCGTCGGGGGGCACATAGCGGTGAGAGTCGGGTGGAAGTTTCATCGGGCAACGAGGCGGTAAAGTCCCCGACTGACCCGGACAATACGCGGATCATTGGGCCGGTTGAGGGTGTCGTGAACCTTGGCTGTGAGCGTGTCGCGGTCCTTGTGCGGACGCGTCCGCGCGATGGCCTCCACGATCTCCGCGCGGCTCATCGTCGGCCGCATGGAGAGGACGTCGTAGACCGCGGCGCGGAGCGAGCCGGGCCGTGGCGGACGCATGGGAGCAAGCGCCTGCGGCAGGCGCGGCGAAGAACTGACCGCTGCCCGAGCCGGCATGGAAACAATGGGCCGCGGCGCAGGGACACGGGGCGGCTCCACCATCGTGCGCGCGGCAATGAGTTCATCGATAGCCTGGCGCAGATGCTTGAGGGCGGCCGGATCGGCGTGAAGGAGAGAGGCGAGAGAGTCAGCGATTTTCATTGGTAGGAGAGGACGAGTTTTTCGAGGGGCGGAGTGAGGTCGTAGGGCAGCGGCATCGGCAGCCTCGTGGCGGACAGCGCGATGTCGGCCTGCAGGAACTTGCCTCGCTCGGCGCCAATCCAGAACAGGGTTTGCGAAGGCAATGTCGGCGCGAATGCCTGACCGTAGGTGTCCTGGCCGACGAGCGAACCGTTCACGAGAAAGTGCCCGTTTCCGACGGGCAGCTGCATGGAGATGTGTTTGTCCCCGATGACGAAGAGCTCCGGGATCTGGCCCTCCGGGCCGTGACGCAAGGCGGAGTGGTAAGCCTCGCGCTTGAAGCCTGCGACGCAATACTCGCCGCCCCGAAATTGATCCCCGTGCGAGACCTGGATGAGGGTGTTCTGGATCTCGATCAACTGGCGGGATGAATCGCGCAGATCGAAGGTGATGTGTTCGGTGTCCTCGAGAATGGACTCGAGTGCCGTATAGACGAGGCGGTCGAAATTGGACTCACGACCTACGGTCGGCATGCGGCGCTGGTTGGGCCAGCGGCCGTGGTTACCGGCGACGCCATGGACCACGATCTTCGGCGCCGGGAAACGCAAAAGCATCTGCGAGAGAGCTCGGATCGCGAGAGCAAACTGCTGGGCCAGGAGGATGGTGTCCTCCTTCTCGGCATGGTGGTCGAGAACACCCTCCAAGATGTCGCCGAGAAAAATGACCACGAGTTCCTCGATGGCCGGACCGCCGTCCAGAAGGCGGGTCACACGACCTTCCAGCTCATGGATGCGCGCAAGCGTGACGGCGGGATTGTAATGCGCCTGGCCCTCGGTTTCTTCGGGACGGCAAACCTTTCCGAAATGGGCGTCGCCGAAAAGAAGCACCGCGGAAGTGGGCTCATCGATCGCGCGGTCGATAACGAGGGGCGGCGGAGCGATGGGGGCCCTGGCCACACATTCCTGGAGCGTGGTTCGGACGACTTCGACCAAGCGATCCTCGAGCACACCCTCCATCGCCGCTTTCTGCTCCCGTTTCGTTTCGAGCCGACGCTCCCGCTCCGCGACGAGGCGCTCGGCTTCGCTGAGAGTCACAGCGTCGGGCTCCGGCTCTTCGGGCGGCAGCGCAGAAGGCGCCGGTTCAGAAAGTGTCTTCGAAGAGTAGCCTTTCGAAATCAATTTCCAGCGTACGGAATTCTCCGAACGGCCGAGTGCTTTTGCGATCTCGGCAATCGACCATCCCGCGGTGAAGAGCGCGAGCATGCGCTCGAATTCTTCTTCGGTCCAAAGACGCACGCTCATCGGCCTCCTCCATTGTCTTCGACCGCCACGGTGGCGGCTGCCCTCACCGCGGCGACGGCGATGGCCATGAAACGGTCGAGTTGAGTTTCGGAATCCTGCGCGGCGGAGAGCTGAACCATCTCGGAAAAGATGAGGCCGGCGGCGCGCAGGGCAGGCATCTCCGCGTCGAGCGGAGAGTCGGAAAGCTCCTCTTGGAGAAGCTGGAGAACGAGTCGGTGATTGGCGGTCAACATAGGTCTTCACCGGATATAGACGCAGCAAAACCGCCGTTGCCGCACGCGGCGCGGGATTTTTCCTGTTCGCGAAGATGGCGGGAGCCTCGGTGTCCCGATGTTCCCGCCCGCGCGGTGAGTTGATCGGAAGGGCCGGTGTGAAAAACAATCTCACACCAAGCTGTGCGCCGTCCTCGCAGGCGGCGCGGAACCATCAAAATCAAACAGGACTTTCCGCACTGCGGCGGATCATTGCTGGCGCGGGAAGCGGCCGAGACGAGGAGGACGCGTCTCTCCTGCTCCTTCGCCGCATTCGCTCGGAAGCCGGTGAACATTGCCGGATCGGCTGGGCCGATCGCGAGGACGTCGTGCAGACGGTGCTCTGCGATATGCATCACCGTCTCACCTGCGACGAGGGACTCAAAAGCCGTGTTGCGGGTCACTGCACCGACCGAGAGCTGATGCGCGCACTTCGAGCCCGCATCAGGCTTCGTCTGCGCTCGCGCACCGTGGACGCGATCCGCCGGATCAGCGTGCGGCTCGAAGTGCCGCTCGAAGACACGCCGCAGGAAAATTCACCGCCCCAGATTCCTGATCGCGAGGAAGTGCTGACGGCGCTCCGAACCTCTCCGAGGCTCAAGACCAGCTACGCGGCCGACCTACGGTATCTCCTCCACATGGTGGAGAATACGGCATCGGCCCGACAAACCGCGCGGGCCCACGTTGTGAATCCCTCGACGGTCGACCGTGCCGTCAAACGCACACGCCCGCTTCTGCGGGCCGAATTCGGGCTCGACGGGTGACCACGCCGTCACCGAAGGCGCGAGATCCGCCAATGAAAACACTTGGCGGCGGTCGTCGCCTCTTCAATGTTTCACACAACATGCGGTGGCGCGTGCGCCGTTTACCGCGGAAGCATCGAGATCACGTCTCTCGCCCGGTAAGGCTTGAACACAAACCTGTCAAATCCCTCTCCCAGAGCGTAGAGGCGAACGTTTTCCGAGACCACTCCCGTCACGGCGATGGCGAAGATCCACGGCTGCACGCGACGGATTATCTTAATCACGTCGATTCCGCTGCCGACCGGAAGGACGAGATCAACGACGGCGGCCTGAAAGCGAGCTTGTCGTAACGCCTCGATCGCTTGCTTTGCGTCTTCAATGGAGGTCACCCGATACCTGGCGCGGGCGAATTCAATCTCTAGGATGCGTCGGCACGGCGGGGAGTCTTCCACCACGAGAACGTGATGGGAGTCTGCGCTCACGGCGATTCCTGTTTTCGAGCGCGCCGAAGGACGAATACGCCGAGAACGATCGCTGTGGACAAGAGGGCGATCGCAGATGGCTCGGGGACTGCGGTGACGTAATACTGCTGACCGCCAGCGGTGAAAACGAAGTCGCCGGTCTCGCCCGCAACCGCGCCGCCGGTGATCGTGGGAAATCCCGAAGGATCGATCTGGTAAGTTGTCAGAAGATTCCGAAAGAACGTGTCATCGGATTGAAGGACGAGTCCCTCGGGCGCGATCGCAAGCCACGCGGATTGTTCGGTCAGGTCTTGGAGAACGCGAATGCCGTATGTTCCAGCGATGGAGCTCACCTCCCATCCGGCTGGCACGCTCCCGATTGAAAAGTAGATCGGAACTCCGCTTCCACCTGCCGGCACCCAGAACATGATCTCTGCCGGGTTCTCCATGGTCGCAGGCGTCTCGTAAAGCACCGTGCCATTGCCGACAAAGATCGATCCGAATTTGTCATTGTCCGGGAAAGGGAGCGTTCCTGAAGTCGCCGAGTGGAACTGATCGCCGCTTGGCGGAAAGCCCCAGTTCCCATTGACCGCCACTGATTGGCGATCCGGGGAGACAGCGAGAGTCAGTCCGCTCGAGCCCACGATCGTGAGTCCAGCAGCAGGACTGCTGCCCGGCACCCAATCGTAAATTGCCGTGGGGCTCGAAAAGTCAGCGCGCCTCGCGAAGAAGACGTGACCGCTCTCTGCGGTCAGATTGCTCGCGGCTCCGGAAGACGAACTGCCCAGGGTAATGGGGTTTGTGCTGCCATTTGAAAGACTGACTGCAGTGAGCGTCGTCGCTGATGTCATGTCGTTTTCCTTCGCGTAAACGCCCAGTCCGCCGTTGACGATCCGCAAAGTCCCGTAGGCCGGCAGAGTCGGCACGAGATTCACGGCACCGCCTGTCGGCGTCCAGACGGACAGGCTCTCGTTCCCGTCGCTGTCCCAGACATCTCCCGAGGCCGAGATGTTCCATCCGCCCGCCGGCAAGGTGTAGAGGGTTCCTTGGGGACCGGAGGGAGGCGGCGGGGTAGGCTGTGGTGTTTGGGCTTCGGCCCGGAAAATCCCCATCCCGATGACGAGGCTCAGGAAAAGTGCGCGTGTTCGGCTCATGATGAAAAGATCTGTTTTGCGAGTTCCGCGGCATTTCTTCGGAAATCGCGGAAGGCAGGCGTTAGGAAAGGAGACGCTTCTTCGCAGCCGTGAATTCGTCTTCCGAGATGAGGCCTTGGCCGCGAAGCGATGCGAGACGATCGAGTTCACTTGTGGTCGACGGCGCGGCGGGACCGTCGGTCGGCAGCACCGACCACACGAGCGCGATGAGCCAAGGAATGCCGGCAAGGAAGCCGAGGGCATTGGTGATCAAAATTCCCCAATAGTGCCGGCTCCCGCGGTAAGCTGCGATCGAGGTCGGCAGGAAATAGACAAAGAATCCCAGGCAGACCGCGAAAAGCGTCTGGATGAGCCAGAACGGATTCTGTCCCCCGTTCATTCCGCGGTTGTAGTTGAGCGGATCGTGCGCGCTGATCCATGCGCCCCATCCCATGATGCCCAAGAGGAGCGCGGAGGGAACCGCGGCCGGTAGAAAAGCGCGCAGGAGAGTCGAGTTAGAGAGTCTTGAAGTCGACATCGGCTGAATAGGCGCCTTGGCGCGCCGTGCCCTCGATAATGACCACTGCCGAATGGGTCGGCGAAGAGCTCGCCGCGGAGCGCAGTGACAACTTGAAGAGCAATCCCGCCGGCGCGCGGAGGTTCAACCGCCCAAGCCACCGATAGACTCCGGTGACCGGCTTGCCGGAAAATTCGTTGCGAACACCGGTCACTTTTCCGCGCAGCTGCGCGGATGGAGCATAGCCGCCTGCCACGTCGGACCACTCCAGAAGGAAACCTTTCACCCGCCCAGAAGCAGCGATCTGAATGTTCACAAATTTGAGGTCCTGATGCTCCCCCGAAAGGGTACGCAGGGTGAAGGAACCTTGATAGCGGCCTTTGAAGGGGCGTGCCGATGCGGCTTCGCTTGAATGAGGCGTCACAAGGAGCGCCAGGGTCAAAGAGAGGAGGGCGAAAAGTTTCATTGCAGCTAGCGGGTAGGTATTGCGTGTATTGTGAAAGACACAGCCTATAATGACATATGCCAATAAAGACAGAGGCTCATCTAGTCAAGGACCATGCGCAAGCGTGGTATTGTGGAGGACAAGCACGGAAAGCGGAATGCGCTTGGTCCCCGCCTCCAAGAATTGAGAAAAGCGGCGGGACTGAGCCAATCCAAGTTCGTCGAAAAGCTGCAGCTCCAAGCCAAGTGGGATTGCGACAAAGCAGTGCTTGCCAGTATCGAAAATGGACGCCGCTCGCTGACCGATTTGGAACTATTGGCCATTTTGAAGGTGCTGAAACTTCGCTGGGCCGATCTGTAGGTTGCGGGCGATTGGAACCCGACGCAGCCCTTGTCGGTCGGAAACGTTGCTCGGCCTCTCCGCTCTCTATTGACGAGGGGCGGCAGAAAAATATCTGAGCTTCGGCACTCATCATGAATGAGTTTTATCGCCTATAGGCGACAGATGTACAATCTGAATCGTCGCCCATGGGCGACGTATTGATAGTCATCGTTGCGGCCATGCCGCACGCTGTCGCGTCTCAATTGGACAGGGAGCTCTCCGAATTCCTGCGTCGCACCATGAAAACGAATGGTTGGAGCTACGCGGACCTTTCGAAAAGGGCAGGCGTGTCGAAAGCAATGCTACAGCGAATCGTGGAACTGGAACGCTTCGCAACCCTCAACCTGCTCGCGCGAATCTGCGCAAAACTCGAGGTCAATCTGTCAGAGGTTTTTCCAAAGTCGATCAGCCGAAGGCACAAGACTTAGCGAGATCACTCAAATAACTCAGAGGAAACATAACCCGACCGGAACGTAATAGATAGAAAGCGCAAATTCTAAACGAAGTTGCTCTCTTGAAGTCCGCCGGACATCTCAAATTCCACTGTGCCCGCAGCGACCTCGAGGTCTACCTCGACAACGGCGCGAACCCCTTTCGAATCCCCAAGCGGATCTTGCAGGATGGCGAGGCTGTAGTTTCCATCTCCCCGGTCGAACACGGAATAGATGTAGTAACGTCCCCGCTGAAGTTGAGCCGCGGTTAGTTCATTTCCCCGAAGGTCGACCTTAGAATTTCCTGAGGCGGTTCCCTTGACCTCAATGAATCGTGCGATAAGCCCATCATTCTTGACCGGGGAAGCGTTAAAGTTTGCGCGGTCCTCAACACTCGCAAAACTAATGATATCCACACCGGGTGCCTGCCAGCCCGTCACGTTGCTTACGAGGATGGGGAAACGCGCCGGCGAATCGTTTTCCTCGAACTCCATCGCCTTTTTCTCACAGAACGCCCAATTGGTTACACGCCGCGTTCCGGAAAGATTTCGCTGCCCACCGGTCTGCTTTCGGGTTACCCGACAACCGATCCGACTTCTTTCAATTGGCTCATGTTCGCGTTTTTCAATTTTGAGCGGCTGATCGCCGAGGGCAGGATCCTCTGGCGCTGGTGGCTGGATCGGCGGCAGCGTTGGTGGGGGATCCGGCTTGGAAGTATGAGGCTGTTTCGGTGGTTCGTCTGGAACTTTGATTTCTTGAGGCTCACGCGATGTCGTCGCGTTCAGGTAGCGGCGCTCTATTTCCGCTATCGTTGGCAAATCCTCCTCGCCGGCCAATCGGCGCAGGATTTTGACCCGGTTCTTGGGTTTGCATGCAATCAAGCGGGCAAACTCGTCGCCGCGCTCAACGCTGAAAATCGCAGCGAAGATCTGGCCGACCGCATCTGCGAGCAGGTCCGAGCGGAGTGGATCTGGTTCGCTTGGATCCGTCTGCACGTAGGCTGTCTTGCTGTTTTCGTCTAAAATCCAGTCCCAAGCGCCCAATTCGAGCGGTGACTGCTGCCCCTCGAACTCGACCTCGCCGGAAATCGACAAACACACTTGAATCGTCACAGACTTGAAGAGGTCAGTCTCCCGCGCAGATTGCGACCTGCTGCGCCGCAAAAAGAAGATCATTGGCTTGATACTCTGGATTTCGGCGTTGAACTGCTCCGCTCCCACGACCGGCTGATGGTCGGAAATCGTGCGCAGAATGTTCTTTCGATCAACGCTTCTGACACCAAAGAGGTCGAAAACCTTCTTTGAACCCGAGCGCTTTGGAAGGGCCGCGACGTTCAGATTTTTCAGCAGCGCCACTGGCACGTCTTCGGAATCGACATGCCACAGGTCGGATACTTTACAATAAGTCTCTACCTCCGCTTGCCGCGCCCACATTCTGCCCTGCCGACAGAATCTTTGTCGGGCCGGACTGTCGGTGACATCCGCGGAGGAAAAATGGTCGAGGACGGCGCGGTAAACCCCTCTTGCCCAGCGTCCCTGTCGATCACCCTCCCGTTCGGGGAGGGTCAGAAGCATTGAGTAAAGTTGATCGGGATCGATTTGGGTGAAGCTGGAAATCACGCCCGCCCGGTCGTGCGCATCGCGAATCAGCGCGCCGGGGAGGTCAAATTCTGCGAGTTGATCCTGTGTGGGCCTGGCTGGGGTTGGGAAGAGTTCCTCAAGCCCGTGAGCGACTTCGACGACACAGTCCATCGGTCGGGCAGGCGTCCCATCGCGAAGCGGCAACCACGTCGAACTCTGCAGCCTCCAGCGCACGTAGCTGGGAATGGGCCCTTCATAGTGGCGATGAACACTTGCGCGGTGAGGCCGGTTCTCGAGGCGACCGTGAGCCGTGGACGGGATTTTCCACGATTTTGCCCGCTCGTCGTGGGCAAGCCACGAGAGAATTGCGATCGGATTTCCTGTCGAAAGAATATCATTAAGTCCATCCACCGTCGCCAGCTTTGAAAAGCGGACCGAATTCAAACTTGTCGCACGTTCGATGACATCATCCTGCATGCGAATCGGAAAACTCAGGGAGGCCAGAACATATTCCCTAAAATCGTGGCCTGGTTCCGTCTCAATGTCTTCCCTTGGAAATTCAGCCACTCCCAACCACAGAAAGAATTGGTCATACGTCGGGCCAGATTCGTCGAATCCCAATGCACCCGGCTCTGCCAAAAGCCGCTCGGGAAAATTCCGATAAAGTCCCTCCAGAATTCGGCCCTTTGGGCCGTATCCCCCGCTGAGATAGACGGCTTTTGCCGAGCGAAACGTCCCGGCCTTCGTCAACAACTGCAAACCGGCATCAGCCGGAAACTTGGGACGCTCACCGGGAGACTGGTCCTCCGGATACAATGAATAAAGGACGCGCAGCAATTCCCTCCGGATGGTTGCCTCCTCGGCAGGCGTTTCGCTCACTCGTTGATTCGCACGCGCAACCAAGTGACTGAGCACGTTGTCGAGTGAATATCGAACGACCCCCAGGGGCGCGAGCCGCCCCACCAGCGCAATTTGGTCTCCCACGTTGAGCCGACTCTCCAGCGCTTTTCGGAGATTTTGGTCGAGAAAGCGCAGGTCCACCCATTCCGGGACATCGTGAAGACGCTCATTCGGACCGGATACAAAAACACGTCGGCCAGCAGGAACAGGACTTCCAAAACCATCGAGGAGCAGCGGAAGAGAAAACGCGGATTCTGCGGCGTGCTTCAGGGAGCCCACGATGAAATCCGCTCTCTCGTCAATGGTGTGGAATTCCAGCAACTCGCGAGCCTGCTGCCAGTGCTCTTCTTCGAGCGAAGGAACCTCAAGTTGTCCGAGCACTTCCTTGATTGAGCCGCCTTTGCGTGTATCGACCACTGTCGGAAAGGCCGTCGCGGGGAGCCAGGATGTATCTTCAAATGACGCGTGCAATGCCTCGTCCGCTCGAACGAGGTGGCCCGCGCGGACCGGAATGAGCGCCAGCTCACGCGCATGAGTCATCAGCATCTCCCGGAAGCCAATCTTCGAGAGCGCTTCGCCATGATGTGCCTTCGGAGACAATATCTCCAACCCGGAGCAGTCAGCCGCGGCTGCCGCCCGCTCCGCCGCACATTTCGCCAGCAAGTTTGCGAGCCGAGAAATGATGAACTCATTCGCCTTCGTTGGCTTGAACTGCTGGCGATTGGACAGCAGTTCCACCGTTGCGTGCGCGATTACGGCGTAGGGAAATCTGACCTCCGTCGGGAAATACGAGTATAGGAACCCAGCTTCAGAAGAGAGATTCGATGCCGTCGCGATCGCCACTTCGTAGTCGAGGGGCGGCGAATCCGGTGGCAGAAACTCAGCGGGAACGGATTTCATTTCCCGGCGGACATGCCAGGCGAGGATCGGCTCCTCACCACCGGAAATCGAGATACGAACGAGACCGTTTTCAACCGGCTGTTTCGTCCACGTGCGCTCCGGTTCTCCAGGAAGCGTGATCGAGATTTCGGAGAGTCCCGATGCGAAAAGCAAAACTTCCGGCCGCAGCTGTTCGATCTGAGCCTTGGCGTTTCGGAATCCTCCCTCACGGTCGTCGAACGGCATGGAGACGACAGTGTCGAAGCGGTCTCGTATTTTTCTGGCCGAGAGAAAAAGCAGCCGCTGCTCTTCTGAATCAAACAACGGCTCCAGATTTTGATCTCTTGGGCATACCGGAAAGGCGAGTAGCGGAAGCAGCAAACTCTCCTGTGTGCGCAGTTCCTGCAGGATCACTTGCGCGACATCGCCTCCACCCGTTACGAGATCATCCTGTTTCTGTCGCGCAAACTTGAAGGAATAGGCGAGTTGGAGATTTCCGCTCAGAATGCAGGGAAATCGAGACCAATTCAGAACCGCGCGGAATCCCAGTCCCTTGTTGCCAACAAACTTGGCACGGCGTTTCGGACTGAGGTGGGCGACACGCAGCGAGGCGACACCATCTCGCGAGAAAGGCTTTCCCGTATTTGCGACGAGAAGCCCCGTCTCGGTCAGTTCGATCCGAACACGGCCCTCGATTCCAGCGTCTGTCGCCGCATCACCCGCGTTCTGCAGCAACTCAAGCAGTTCGCGACCCGCGTAGTCGTTGGTCGCGCTTGCCTCCTGTCCGGCATCGGAAATGAGCCGCCTCGGGTTTCTTCGGTATTCCTCGCACGTTGCCTCTTCTTCAGCGGCAATCCAGTCTGACCATGTTTCGGCGGAGTCCTGGATCGTGTCAGCCATGATCAATCTCGAAACGCGATTTCGACTCCGTCAGATTTTCCAATCCGGGTCGAACTGCTGCATCAGCTTGTTGATCTCGGTGAGGTCGGATGGAGGCGTGCCTTCGAACTGAAGACGGATTTCGAATCCGGGTGAACAGCCGGATAGCAGTTTCGTCAGTT
The DNA here is from genome assembly GCA_036569045.1 of Chthoniobacterales bacterium. Lineage (NCBI taxonomy): Bacteria > Pseudomonadati > Verrucomicrobiota > Spartobacteria > Chthoniobacterales > Chthoniobacterales bacterium. The sequence goes on from DATCRI010000009.1 coordinate 83,407, forward strand.
GCGGCGCAACGTCCTCGGCCAAATCCTGCAACGCGGCGACTTCGATTCGAATCGTGTTCGACGTGAACCCGCTCCCGGATGGCGACGGAGGCGGTGTGGGTGGAGGCGGAAGTTGAGACGGCACGGAGATCACGACCGCCGCGTCCCCGAAAGCCGACTTGATTTCCCCTGACCCAGAGCCGCGGAGCATCACCCCTTGGTTGATCGCTCCATTCAACACATCGACAAACTGCCTCGACGGCCACGGCATGCCCCTCTGGGCCTTGAGAGCCGAATAAATTTCGGCCACGGTCGTCTTGGGAGACGGATCGGAAGACCATGCATCAGGCAGCGCGGCCGGCAGAAGTTCCAGGCTCCTCAAAGCCTGCGGCGGACGGCGAAGAGAAGCACTCGGATCGAGCTGGATCGTGGACGGTCTCTCCCCCAAGACGCTCTCGTTGCCAAAAACCAGCCAGAGCTTCCCTTGCTCCACGGCGTCGGCGACGGCCTGATGCACCGCCTTGTAATCCACTTTCGGAAGCGGATGCTTCTCGGCGACTCCCTGCTGGGTTTCCTCGAACTCTTGAGTGCCGTCGAACCACGCGCACAGGGTCGAGAGCTGCACCGGAGAGTCATCCTGCGGCCAGAGTCCGCCGAGCGATTCCGGCAGAACGGCCGCCGCCGGAAGACGATCTACCGACGCATCCTGCGGTAGCCAGGCTTCCGAGTTGGCCTCCCATCCGGCAATCGGGATGGAGCAACGCCAGAACCAATCGGCAGAACCATCCGGGCGGACATAACGCACTGCCAGCAACCCGCGGCTCACGCCCTCGGCCACGGTGTTCACGATCGTCTGCGGCGAGATCAATTTGGGAAGTTTTGGCTGCCGGGCGAAGGACTGGTAGAGGTCCTTTACCTGCACGGCGGCCTGGCCCGCAGGCCAAACGGGATAAAGCCCGCCGGGCATGATCGCCAGAGGCTCGATGCGCTGATCGAACAGGCGAAGATCCTTCTCCCGGAGAAGAGCCGGGAACATCGCCTCCGCGCCCATCGTAAACTTCCTCGTCTGCGGCGCACCGGTCTTATCCACGTAGAGCACGACCTCGAAGGCATTGCGGACCGCCGATTCCGCATTTTTCTTCGTGTCACGCTCGTTGCGCTGCACCTCCACGAGCTGGAGGTCGGTGAGGTTCTTTCCTTCGCGCTGCCGCACTTCGCCCCACGCCAGCCAGCTCGCGATCTCCGCTTCCGCCTGGCCGAGCCCGGTCACGGAGGGCGTGACCACCAGCATCACGTTCTGGCAGACACGTTGATCGGTCGGCGACGAATGTGTGGTGAGAAAAGCCAGCGTATCCGGAGCGACGGCTCCGCCCGCCTGGTGCGCATGATCCGAGCCCAATAGGGCCAGCCGGAACTGCTCGTTGTCATCGAGCTTGCTCGGATCGCTCGGCAACCGGTGGAAGCTCACGCCTTGGGGAATTCCTTCGCCGAGCACCTTGAGACTGCCGGCAAGTTCGTCGAATTTAATCCTGGCGACTCCCAATGCCTGCTGCACGTAGGAGTCGTGCATCTGAGTGATGTTCGGCTTCGGCCCCATGCGCCACGCCATCGGCAATTCGGTCGAGGGTTCCGTTCGCTCGCACGGTTCCAGATACCACGACAGCTTGCGCCAAGCCTTGAGCCCGTTGTTGAAGATCACAGGGACATCACAGGTCGCGCCGGTAAGCCAGCGGATGTCGTGGAGGTCGGCCTCCTGCCCGGTGGGCTGGGAATAGAGGAAGGCCGCCACACAGGCGGATTCGATTTCCCGTCCGCTCAAGCCCGCTGCATCGCTCTTCTGAGCCTGCACGGCGCGTCCCAATTCCACGCTGAGATTTTGCTCCCACGGAGGATTCGCATCGGAGGACTTCATGGCCACATCGGCCAGAGCCCGGAGGGCGCTGCTCACGCCGCCGGCGTCGGGCGGATTGAGGAAGACCTGCGTGCTGACAATCGGCGACTCGTCCCACGCCTCTGCCTCGCGAAGTGCTTTGGAGAAGGTTTGGAGCACATTTCGCGTCCGTTGAAATTGCCGAAGGTGCGTCCATTTCCCGTAGAAACGCTCGATGAGATCGGGATGGAAGGGATAGGCCGTGACGAACCGGCTCTTTGCGTTGGGGTCGCCTGCACGAACCGGGCTCGCCTTTTTCATCCGATCCCAAAAGCCCGCGATCTGCGCTTCGATCTCCGCCTGATTCTCAGGGAATTTCTCGAACATCCGGCGGCGCAGCAGCTCCGCCACGTCCTCTTTCTCGACGGGCGATTTCAATTCAGCCTGGCGATTCAACCCGCCCGAACACGCGGCGAGGATGGCCTGGCCCACCTCGTCCGTCTTGCTGACGTCCGTCGCCAGCAGGGAGACTACGAGCGAGCAGTGCGGGGTGTTCACCACCGCCTGGCCGAGTTTCTGGAAGAAATTTTTCAGCCGGTCGGCCCAGAACATCCCACGTCCGCCGTCCTGGCCGGTCGGGTCCGGCGACGCGGCGTCGTGCGCCCACATCAGGAATTCGTCGATGAGAATCAGAGCGCCCTTGTTTGCCTTCACCGCCGCGCTCAAGACTTCGTTCCAGTCTTCCTCTCCCGGCGGGGTGTCGTAGCCGGGTTTGGTTTCGTCCAGATTCAGGATTTTGAGTCCCTGTTCACCCAGGAGCTGCCACGCGATCGAGTTCCACGGCATCCGGAATTTCCGGACTTCGCCGATCGGCGATTTGGCGCTGCCGCCGTTCACCCAGCTCCACTTATCCAACGAGAGCCCCGCGACGATAGCCGTGGGAGGTTTGTCGAGCTTCGCGGCGTTGAGGATCGCCTGCACCGAGGCTTCATCCGTTGGGAGCTTTTTCCCGAGAGTGACGAGATAGTAAAGTGCGGCGAGCGTGTGCGACTTTCCACCGCCGAACGTCTGGGCGACATTCAGGATCGATTCCCCGCCGGACTCGCCCGCAAGCTGCCGAAGCACCACCCGGCAAAACTGCTGCAGATTCGGCGTCGCGTAGGTCGATGAGAAGAAATTCTTGGGATCGCAATAAAACGCCTTTTCACCTGGCTCCCGGTGCATCACGCGGAACATATCCACGGCGAAATCCTGCGGTGTAAGTTCCTGCGCCCGGATTTCCGGGCGCAATCGGCATGTTTGTTTCCAGGGTTTCATTGGCGTTGTTTCTTCTTGGGTGAGTATTTAACGGGGGAGGAATGGGGGCAGATCCATGCTCTCGAAAAGCGGTGCCTCCTGAACCACACCGTCCGCATTGACGAGGCGGCGGGTGTTCATGTTGAGCGTGGTGGCCAGGGCCTCGACCATGCGGCATTCGAGGTCCTGTTTGTCCCGGAGGGCAAGTTCGCGCAGCGCTTGGAGCAAAGGCTTGAAAGCCGGTTCGCTTGCCAGCGCCCATTGGTTGAAAAGCTGCTGAACGTCGGAGGCCCCGCCTTGATGCAGGAGCACGAGGAGGCGATGCACACGATCGATCAACGGCGACGGCCCGCCGCCCCGGGGTTCGCCGATGTCTTCGTTGCGGCCACGTTCCAACCAGTCCACCAGAGCGAGCTCGTTGCCCTTGGCCTCCACCGGTTCGCCGTTCTCCGGCGAATCCTCCTCATCCGCCTTCTTCGGACGCCCCTTCTTTTTACCTCCCTGGGCAAGGACGCGCCACACCATCTGCAACTCGCCGAGATTCTTCCCGCAACTCATCGCGTAGAGGATGCAGGCGCCAGCCGGTGCCGGATCGAGGCCGAAGGTCGAACGATGCAGCAGGTAAAACTGTGTCACCGGGTCAAGATCGAGCCCCTCGGCATGGAGCAATCGGCCAAGTGCAAATTGAAGGACCAGCTTCCGCACTTCGCGGAGGAAATCCGCGACCTCCATGTTGCCGCCGCCGCCCGCCTTGCGAACGAAGGGATGCGCGCTGTAGGCCTCGAGCGCCGGGCCAAGCGCGGCCCACAAAAAGTCGGGTCCGATGATGCCTTGGTCGAAATAATACTGGAGGATGTTTTTGTTTCCGAGTTCCGGACGCGGATCGAAAAGCTTCGATTCCATGGCTTCCAAAACCTGTTCGTCCCAACCAGGCGTGGCGCTTTTAGGTCGCTTTCTACAAACGAGCCAAACCGAAGATCCCAGCGATACACGATTGTGATTTCGAAACCCTCCTCGCATTTCCGTTTGGATTGGCCAACTCGCACTGGTGACGAAACCAGCGCGAATAATCGCCGCAACCAAAGTTTCCCAGGCGTCGACTTCCTGGTTGGCGAACACAATTACGTATCGCCCATTATCATCAAGACTTTCAGCTGAGCGTTTGAAGGCCCGGGCCATCCCATCTTCGTAGGCCAACTTAGCCTTCCGCTTATCTCCACCATGTCGGGATTCATCTTCAATCAATTCTCCGTCAGAATGGTCATTGTCCCATTTTGGAGCCAATTGTCGCTCATAGGCCTTCTGAAATTCTTCATTTAGATCGGCGACAATCCTTTTTTGCCACACAAAGAAGAAATCCATCAGGTCCGAATACGGAATCGCATCGTAATACGGCGGATCAGTAAAAACTACATCGTTGCCCAAATGCATTGAAACGATGCTGCTTTCACAGCGGACTTCAGGAGAAATTTCGGTTCCCGCCGCGGCATTCATCAACGCTTCTATAGCAAGAGCGGCATAGTGAATTCCTCCCGAGTAATACCGATCTGCTTCAGATAGAGGATTGGCCTCTGCGCAATCCCACGTAATGGGGAACGCAAACCTTGAAAAGGTCTGCTTGACCTCGCCTGCAGCCGAATCCCAGATGCACTGCATGCTCATGTAATTGGCAAGTTTCCCGAAAACCACTGCTAGCCCAGCGGCTAATGCCTCAGCGGCGTCAACTCGATGGTTTCTAACTTGCTCGACGGCAGATCTAGTGTGCTTAACAAATGCACCAAGCGAAAGCAGTTGGCGTGGCAAATAAAAGAGACGCCACGTTTTTATGCCATATTTATGGAGCGAAAACGCACGAGCAGCTCCGCTGCCGCCGCCTGCAGGAGTAGGTTCATCGGGAATTCCAAATGGAATTGATGAAAACATGCTTTCGAGTTCATCAGCCTCAACACAGGCAGCCTCAACTTCCGCGACATTCGGAAGCCTATAGATTTTCTGAACCTTCCTTATTTCCTTCTGCTTGCCGTTTTTTCCCTCGGTGATGGTGACTTTTGTTCGCTCAACGACCACCGCTGTCATCTGCTTATCCAGCAGTTCTTTTTGCCCTTGGAAACGTAAATCCTCCATTGTCAGTGCAATGGTCGTAGGCCTGCCACTGCAGGGGCTCCAGACACCGGCCCTGTTCATCGTTCCACGATCAAGGAACCCAAGGAGGTTCTCTCCAGATACGCCCCATGCCTCCAAATGAGAGAAGCGCTCGCGAAGGAGCCGCGACCACTCTTCCTGCGCATGAACAAAGAAGTCCTCCTCAATCAGCCGGAACTCGACGCTCTTATTGTCCGGCGCTGGCACAGGAATCAAGGCACTGCGACGCCCCCTCTTCTTGCATAGCCAAAAAGTCTTCAACAAAGGGATGCGAGCGAACGGCTCCGACTTGTCGCGAGCCGTCCGTGCCCAGAGGTAGGCAACCGCAGGCTCCCCGTTGATCACGGGGTAACGCGAAGCAAGTTCCTGCCGAGCGCGTTCCAGCACCCACCGTCCCCACGCGCGGACATGCCAGGCGAGATTCGCCTCGGGGAGGTCGAGCATTTCGAGTTGCTTGTCGTCCGTGAAATGGGGCTTTCGTCCGCCCTTGCGCTTCTTGACCTTGCCGGCCTGGAAATCCTCCACGAAGTCCGGCCACTCTTTGACGAAATCCGGCAGCGGCCATGTTTTCCCCGCGAATCGCTGGGGATAATCGAGCGTGCATTTGAGAATGAACCACGCGACCGGATTCAAATCCGAAGCCGTTACCTGACAGCCCAGGCGCATGGCCTCCAGCGGGATCGCCCCGCCGCCGGCAAACGGATCAAGCACGCGGGGCGCCTTCCCTCCGTAAAACTCCCGCACCAGCTTGCGAAAGTCATCCATCGCCGAGGCATTCTCCTGCCCCCAAGCCAGCACGCCCCCTTTGACCACTTCCTTCTCCTCAACGAGACGCTGTCCGTCCTCGTCCACCGACTCGACGATCTCCGTCTCGATGCGCCCGCCAATCGCGTCGAGCAAAGCCTGACGCTTTTCCGGATCACCGGGGTCCGGCAGCAACGTCGCCAGCAGCGCTGCCCGGCACGCAGCCAAAGGACGTCGCGCCGGCCAGATGTGCAACGTGGAAATATGTCCATGCCGGACATTCTTCTCATGCACGCTAGCCACCGACGCCTGACGGAGCGGGAAAGCAATTTCAATAAGTCGTGGGCGGTCGGTCATGCAGTTTTACGATTGAAAGTTTTCCACGTATCCAAAGACATCAGAAAGAGACGCAAAGGTTTGATTAGCAACTCGGCGGAACGAACCGCTTCCAACCCTTGCTCGCTCCAGAACCGGTTCGGCGCCGATCCGGCGGGGTCGAAGAGAAGCGCGCCAGTCCCACCCCTGCCAATCCGAGGCTTCAAAACGGTCATCCGCGGTTTTCCAATTCGGCAGATTGATTTGAAGCAACTTCGAATGAAATTCCAATGCTGTGCCAAATCGCTTAGCTAGGTCAGGATTGGTTGCGCTTTTTATGAGTCGGCGAAGCCTTTGCGAAAAGTAAGGGACCGGCTCCCTTCCATGCGACAATAGAGATTCCTTATCCGCGAGTGCCTTAATGCACTCCCGATTCAGGCGAGATTGCTCGAAACCGTCGAGCTGATCATAGGGCGTGCCATCTCGATTTAGCTGACGTTGAGCTTTGGGCAGCACGTAATGTGCATAGCTGTAGTTCATGGGACCGTTCACCATCTCATACAGCACCATGCCCACCTGATACAAATCGGAGGAAAATCGGTATCTGCCCCCCATTGCCTCCGGCGGAACATAGAGGATCGAGTGCCGGGATGCCGTGCAGTAATCGACCGCGTCGGGAATCCTCGCAACAGAACCGAAATCGGTAATTTTCGCTACGCCGTCACTCGAAATAAGGATATTAGCTGGCTTGAGATCGCGATGAACAAACCGCAGGTGATGAAGCTGGTGCACGCCTTGAAGCACTTGCGTGGCTATGCGCACCGCATCCTGCTGCCCGATCTCAGAGGCTTGCATGCGAGCCAGCAGGCTTCCCCCTTCGACGTATTCCATTTGCAGGCAAACGTAATCATCGTCGCCGATCTTAAACACGTCACCGTCAAAGACTCTGACAATATTGGTACAGCCGTTCGATTGCGTGGCCTGAGTCAAAAGTCGCGGCTCTCTCAGGGTCAGTTCCGTCTCCTCAGTTCCGAGGTAAAACACCTTGAGAAAAACGTCGCGCTCTAGATGATCGTGAAAGGCCCTGAAGGCATACGCGTTTGCGCCTTCACGATTCTCATCGAGAATCGTGAATTTTCCCAATCCCCTCAGCGCTGACAATATGTCTGAGTCAGACGGCATTGTGAACACACCACGCTGCATGAGCGGGCTTGGTGAGGTATTTGGGCCGAATCTCCAGCCCTCCGTTATAAATATCCCATAACGAGTTGCCCGTGATCTGCATGACTTTCCGATCAACCGCGGCGCGAACTGTCAAAATCGAAATTAAGGAACAAGGAACTCCCGATTCCCGGCAGGCGATTTGAAGGGCAAACTCCACCTTCGCCCTCAACACGGAACAACCTTTATCCGCGCGAATGATGCCCACTCGCTCTACACCCAAGGTTTGAAAATGGTTTCTGGCGGACTGGGTGAGGGCAAGAAGGTTTCCGCAATCATCGGTATCCGCCTGAGGCAGCGCGAGTGAGTTATCAGTTAAAAACTCGAACACTCCTCCATTCTTATCTCCATCGAGAATAACCCATTTCAGGTCGCCTGATACGATTTCAATGCCTAGAGCTTTCATTGTGTTTTTCGGTGGTCGGCAGCGGATTTAGGGGTCGATAAACTTGAACTCCCGCATAAGAGGAGAATCCGCATCCCTCCAAATCTCCTTTTTCTGGCGAAGCTTGTGGACGATCCGGTCGCGAAGAATCCAAGGGTTCACCCAAGCCTCGTTACCTTTCTCCACGACGACATCGTCCTGCTTTCCCGTGAGGATCCAGATGTAGTCCCCGCCTGCCTTGGGCATGCCTCGATGGAGCAATCCATTTCGCCAGTCCGACCAAAAGCGAAACGCCATCTGCTCGGAGACACCGAAATCTTCACCGATGTATCGGAAAACTTTGGCTCCCTCCGAAAATTTGTAATCGGGCGGAAGGCCATGCACGGCTCGGAGATATTTCTCGTAGAGCAGGAAGCAGATCGCGAGACAAACGAAGGCCTCATGTCCCGACATTTTCTCAAGCGGTTCGAGATACCACTGCTCAATCAATTCCTTTCGTGTAGCGCCAGTATCGGCCGAAGCCGGACCCGAATGTGAAGGCTGTGCGGTGTATCCGGGAGGAGCCTGGCCAGTGATGAGGTGTTTGGAATAATCAGTCATTTTCGGCCTCCCTGACGATGTCGGTGAAGTTTACGGTGAAACTCTGGCGCGATTTTACCGCCAGCTTGAAAGCGGGATCTTGGACCCGGTATAGGACCGGATTCGTGGCGCAATCCACCACCACGTATAGCCAATAACGCTCTCGGACGTTCGCTGCGGTCGGCCATTCATTCTCCGTGAGATGAACGGATCCGCGGCCCGCGCGGCCTTTCACCTCGATACAGATCGGCGGCTGGTCGGGACGATAGCTCTCGAGATCGTAGCCCCGGGCCAACGCCGGCGCCGACACGTCCAGCACCCGCGCCCGAAATCGATCCACCTCGAAGTTCCGCGCGATGCGAACCGCGATGGCCTCGATATTCTTGTCGTAAGCTTCCCGGGCCTCCGGGCTCGGATCCGGCACGACGATCCCGGTGGCGATACGCTGAAAGTGGACGATGTCCAGGAGGTCAGCCCGGCGCTGTTCACGGAGCAGGGCAGTGGCACGGTCCTCGGACAAATGCGCCTGCTCACCCCGCACTTGATCCAATTCAATGCGGAGCTTCGGATTGTCGGCTGATTCGCGAAGCTTTCGAGACAGCTCGGACCGTCTTTCCGCGAGTTCCGCCGATCGAAAGTCGAACCCTCGAGCGATGTCGCGAGCACGCGTCTCGGCTTCGGCTCTCACCGTCAGTCGCGCCTGGGTGACGATGGTCGCCTCCGCCACGGACCTCGCGTATCGATCCGCTCGAACGATCTGCTCGTCGGGGCGATAGATCAGCCGCCCGGCTTTGTGCATCCCGGCAAGGCCGACAGCATGGAGCGCCAGCAGATGATTCGGAGCACAGACGTCGAAGCGCCCGTCTTCGTCCCATCGAATGGCGATCAACTTTCGATCCGCACGGGCAGCGGCACCTCCTTCCATTCCTCGCTCACCGACCTGACAAGTATACACCGCAACGCCGTAAGGCTTGGCGCATGTCGGATCGCACAGAAGTGCACCACGGGCCACATCGCGAGCGAATCGCGATTCCACCTCATCGCAAACCGCTTCGAAGAATGGATCGCCGGGCCGAAGGAATGCCACCTTCGACGACAGGATGTCCCCGAGGGAAAAATCCCGGCGGACCGAAAGGTAGTCGGGCAGGCCGTTAGGCAGACGCGACACGGATGGGGCCAGCCAGCGCGTCGAGCGCTGATCATAAGTCACCCGGGCGGCCGAAGTGAGATCCCCTTCGAGTTTCAGACCCAGATGTGGTGCCGACTTTTCGACGAAGTTCTGAACATAGGCGGGAAGGAGCCGGGTGAAATCTTCGGCCTCGATCTCTGTCTTGAGCTGGCCGATCCGTTTTCCAACATCCCCAAACTTCGAAGCCTGATCGCGAAGCCGCTCCACGGCAGCCCGGAGTTCCTTCGTCGCCAGCCGGGCTTCGAGTTTCTTCCGCCACCCGTCCGACTCGGGATCGGTCAAAGTTTCGAGGAGAAGATCGCGGACCTTGATGTCCTGGAGCTGCTGTCCGACGACGTCGAAAACCTTGTCGGTGCAGAGATCGTGGCGGGCATCATCGAGCTTGCGGAGGAGGGTGAGCAAGACATCGCCCTCACGCGTGCCATCGGCGATAAAATTGAAGATACGGACCTCCGAGTGCTGCTGCCCGAATCGATGGAGACGCCCCATGCGTTGCTCCAACCTCGCCGGGTTCCACGGGATGTCATAGTTGATCATGATCCAGGCGAACTGGAGATTGATGCCTTCGCCTGCGGCATCGGTCGCGAGCATTAGGTTCGCACTCGGCCCGTCAGGGTTCGGGACACCCATCTTCCGACGGACATCCGGAGGCATGAAATAATTGCGCTGCACTTCTCGCTCGGCCGCCTCCACACCACCATGGATCACAGCAATGTTCGTATAGCCGAGCTGCATGAACTGACGCTCCAGATACCGAAGGGTGTCCCGATGCTCCGTGAAAATGAGGAGCTTCTCCTGATGATACTCGGGGGACTCAATCAACTCACGCAGCTTGGTGAACTTGGCGTCTTCCCTGACTTTTGCGCCAAGCCCCAGCACGTGATCGATCAGCTCGATTTCTTCGAGTAATCGCTTGGCGTCCGCCGGACGCACGGCTTCCAGCAGACGGGCCTCGGCGCTCTCATCACCTTCCGGACCTGAACCCATCGGGTCATGATCCTCGGGAGTTGCAGCATCGAGGTCATCGATGAGATCGTTCCAAAGCCGCGGCTCTGGGTGAAACGCGGCTCCCGATTCAAGGGCGGTGACACGTTTGTCACGGATTCGACGCAGGGATTCGCTCAACGCGAAAGTCGAGCTGGCAAGGCGGCGCTGGAGCACAGCCACGACCATGGCGGCGGCGTTCTTATTCAGGGAACGATTGTTCTCGAAGCTCCAGCGAAGGTAACCCGTGGCGCCATCGTAGAAGGCGCGTTCCTCCGGAGTCAGCGGAAACACAATCGACTGCGCCAGCCGTGGCTTGTAAATCGGCCGCCCTTCATAATCGACCATCTCCTCCTTCAATCGGCGGATGAAGTGCCGCTGGCGCGTTGCCGGATCGAGAGCGTTGAGTGCCTCGTAGGTGGAGAAGATTGCGGGATTCAGGAGCCTCCACAGCGCGAAATAGGCGAACCTATTGCCCATGTGGGGGGTCGCCGTCAGCAGCAGGGCGTTCGCGGTGCGCTTACAGATTCGATCCGCGAACTGATAACGGAGCGTCGGAGAGCGATCTCTGTCGATCCAGGACAGCTTGTGCGCCTCGTCGAAGATCACCAAGTCGAACGGCGCAACTTCGCTGGACAGCAGTTTCTCCTGCACGTTCGGCGAGGTCGCGGTGTCGATGCTGATAACGAAGAGGGACCGATTCGTGTGCTGAATCGGGTTATCGCCCTTGAAATGCGTCCCTTTTAGAATCGTGAAATCCAGCTCGAAAAAGAACCGGAGTTCGCGCTGCCAGTTGAATACCAACCCAGCGGGACAGCAGATCAAAACCCGTGCAAGGCGGCCGCGGTTGATCATTTCGCGGATGTAGAGCCCGGCCATGATGGTCTTTCCTGCGCCGGCGTCGTCGGCCAGGAGGAAGCGAAGTGTGTCTTCCGTTAGCAAGTGCTCATAGACGGCAATCCGCTGATGCGGCAGCGGAACGACGCGGGATAACTCCAGTCCGAATGCCCGATTGAAAAGATGGCCGTTTCGTAAGCGGACTGCATCAACGACCAGCTTCACTGCCTCGGGATCACCCTCGAAATCGATTTGAACCGGGGCATGGGAAACTTCGGAAGGAAGCGCTAATACCTCTCCCTCTTGAGAAGCCCGAACCAATTCACGCAGCCTCTGCATCCGGTCTGGCTGTGGCTCAGCATGGCCGCGTTCCCATCGATTAACGGTCGAAAACGCAACGCCAAGTTTTGCCGCCAACTCTTGCTGTGAGAGCCGAAGAACGGACTTCCTGATGTGTTTAATCTCGGCGGCGGTCATCAAAACAATACTAAAACCCCGGTATAATTAAATCAATACCAAAATATAGCATACGCTATATCTCAAATTTAACCGTTCTCTATAAGCACAATGGCGCTATTACAGGGCTCTGAGAGCCTTCCGGTCCCTCAGCAACCAACGAGCGGAATTATCAACGCCTATAGTGAAGGTGACCAAACGAAGAAATGGCGGTGCACGACTCGATTGCAGAATGGGGATTCACCGATCACCTTGCTTGCGATCTGGGATGTATCCGTAGAGGAAGGATTTGAAAAACCGGAAGGAGCTCTTTAGGAAAAGCGACCGCCCGCGGCGGGCGCGATAATGGCATCAGGAGTTGACGGACATATGAGACCAAATGGCGACGTCCAAGGTGGAGGGATTCACCTTCAGGATCATCGCAGCATGCTCGATCACTCCACGCAAAACGAAGTAGTCTTTCGAATGAACTCCGGCATCATTGGCGAATTGTCGCAAATGGCGATCAATCGCAATGGCGTCCAGCCCTAAAAGAATTTTTAAATAGTCTACGCTTTTCGGTCCAATCCCCCTTACCGTCTGGAGCCGCTGAGCGTTGTATGGCTCTTCAAGCCAGTTGATGAGGTCATGAGAGGTATCGATCAACTCTGTGCAGAGAAATTCGACCAATAAAATCAATCGTTGTGGCTTCTCAGGATGATTCCAACGAAGAACCTCTTCTGCCCCTAAACAGTTAATCACACCTCGGAAACCATTCAGTGTCGCTGCTTCCGGGTAGTTCCAGCGAATTCGCGCAACGCGAGGTTGCACGACGGTTTGATAATTCAAACCTGCCTGAAGAACAGTGTCGACCAAAACAGCACCTATGTGGTGATGGACAGTATCCGACGCAGGGCGTGTGCGAGCAGTCGAAAACGCCAAACCTGAGTTGTGAACGTGTCTTACCAGAAGAGCAGCATCTGAAGTCATGAAAGTGCGTTAAGTATCGAGGCTGGCAAGAGCCTTAAGACGATCGACGCAATTGGGGCAGGCTCCACAAGCTGTCGAAGCTCCTGCAAGGCAAGAATACGTGGCTCCTAAAGGAACTTGTAAACGTACCCCAAGCCGGGCGACCTCTGTTTTCGACATTTGAGCGAATGGAAAATGAAGTCTGACGCCGCCGTAATTCACGGTAAGCTCGGCGAGCTCTTGTAGAAATTTGGTTGTGCAGTCAGTCGCCAGCGCCACATTCGATTGGATGAACGCACTGTAAAGGTCATCGATTCCTTTGCTCTTCGCGACTGCTGCGCCAGCAGTCAGCAAGAGTTGATTACGATAGGGAACAAAAAAGTCGTCGTCTGTAACCTTTTCGCTCCACAGATCTGCGGCCGAGAGCATGCGCGAAAAGCAATCTGTGTAGATGCTTCCAAGATTGATAACAAATATCCGATTCCTCAGATTTGCCGGGAGGACTTCCTGTAGTGTGAGTAATTCTGTCACGGCACAATGCTGGCCGTAGTCTGCAAAAATCGGCACAACATCAAATCCATCGCTGACAAGAGAGTAAGCCAATGTGGTCGAATCCAGGCCGCCCGATGCCAGTAAAGCGACTTTTAACATGGCATTTATTAACGGAGTGATTCCGCGATCCTATAGATCTCGCCGAGCACGACATCACGGTCGGCAGAGACTAAAGTGGCGAACGAGGTCACCATCAAATTTTGGGCGAGGGAGTGTGGGTCGTATACGACGACCGGGATATTGAGTGTCGCAGCCATCCCGATTTCGACATAAGTGCCAGGATCATCGTATTCTAAAACTGCTAGAAGGACTCGACATCGCCGGATCAGGTCAGCATCCAGATGGCCGATTCGGCTTTTCTCTTCAGGAGAAGCAGAGTTCGGCACTTCGCCATTATCCTGCACCGGCCGATGAACGGTAAAGTTATGGTACGCAAGAGCTGAGCAGATTGCCTCTATGTTTGGGCGGTAGAGAGTAGAAAAATCTGGCGCTGCGATGTAAATTTCGATTTTCGCCCTAACTTCCCAAGGCAGGCTAACGCCCATTAGTGTGGATACCTCTGCCGGGTCAATTCCGAGTGCCGCTTTCGTTGCAGCTTTGAAGGAGTCTCCGTCGTCGAATCGGCAGGCATATTCCGCCGCAATCAAAGAACTGTAACCAAGTGCGGCGAGAGGAGAGTGAGTGGTCACCGTCGAAACGTAGATTGCGTCAAAACAGTCTCCAACTCCTACCGAATGGAGAATTTTTCTGGTGTGCGCCGGAACCGAAATCTCGTCGCCATCGTTCGTAAATAGTCGGGAGCCGCCACGGTTTTCCTTCAGTAGAATGTTCCGCGCTACCCCGCTAAATTGCTCTCGCAGACAGGTTGAAGATCCTCCTACTTGCTCTAGAAAGAGGTGGGTTGAAGTGGAAGTTATAAGAGTCTCTACCGGCCTGCCCAGTCTGGCGAGAGTTGATGGCTCGATGTGTCCCTCCGTAGTATCTATGTGAACTCGGGCGGACGCGGATTTGAGGCGTTCGAGAAGGCTGCCCAAATCAAAGGCCCCCGGAAAGATCAATACATCGTCAGGGATATAGTCTAAACTTTCCGTCAGCGCGTCTGCGGATAGCTCGCTTCGTTTCTCTGGCTCCAAAAGCATCTCATAGTGTTGGGCACCGACTTCGCGCTCGTCGTCAACCAAAAGGACGTTTGGGCAGTGGGTGATGTTCCCGAATTTATGGACTGCCCGAACTTCGAGGTCTGCTGCCTCGTTCTCTACCAGACCGTCGAGATATTGGGGGCCGAGGTAGCAAAGCTGATATTGCACTTCCGCGGCCCACAAACCACGTGCTGCGTGGAATATTCCGCCCAACCGAACTCGCAGTTTTCCGCGAATCCTCAATGTGTCGAGGAAGACTTGCCCGATAAGACAAACGGATCCCATTTAGGGCTTCCTATTGTGAGGAAAGCGAGACTCGCACCGAAGGAACCGGCGTGGTCGTCGATCCAGAAACTTCTCCGGCATAAGATCCACCTTGCTCGATGCAAAGGCGCAAAAAGTTGAATCGAGTAGGCAGGTAGCCGAGCAATTCGCCGCCGCCATCTTCGATCACACCGAGCCGACCATTTATCACGGTCGGATTTACATGGATCGTCGAGCCCTTCGGCGGCACTATCTTGGATTTTTTCCAAAATGGACAACGCTCGAATTCCTCGAGAGTGATGTTCTCATTCACGAGAAGGCATTGGTCAATCGCCTCTTCGCCATCACCACCACCGCCGTCTTCTCCGCCACCCGACGTTGTGCCATCACGAGGATTAGGGCGGAGTTTGATATGTGAATAATCACTGAGATGACCCGTGCTGTCAGACTCCATATCGGTGGGGGATTGTCTACCACTGAGCTATCCTCCTTAGTCATGCAAGAAAAATAAGCTGCCTAGAAATTGATCAAATGTGAGCTAGATCGGGACAGCGTTGTCGGCTACTCCTAACACTCGATAGTGTCGGTATCATGGGGGCCGGGCACCGTGGACAATCATCACTAAACCGATGAACGCCAAAGGCAGCGACTGCGCCGCTCTCACCATTTATGGAAAACGCCGCATGGGCTTCGATGTCCGCTGCGGCGGACGCAGGGCATTCTGACTTCACCTTGACGAGCTTCATGCCCAACCACTTCGACCTGATCGCCAAGGAATTTCCCGCGATTATCGCGGCTGCAAGTAGCGGACTCTTCGCGGTGATTCCGACGCCGACCCATTGGAGAATTCCAACAAACCCGGACAGTCCGAGCCAGAGCCCCCATTTCGCTACCGAAGGCTTTCGAGAAATCGCCGAAAGCCGATGCACTTCCCGATTGGTTTCAGGCTGCATTCCCGCTAAAAGCGCGAGCCATGTCCGACACGACATTGGAGAAGAATCGGATTCAACTGCATCCTGCTTCGGAACTCGCAAACGTCGTCAATGAAGCACCGAAGTGGGTGTTCGAGAATTTCATCGAGCGGCGCGAACAGGTGATTCTTTTCGGCCCGCCCAAAACCGGAAAATCGCAGTTGGCGCTCCAGATCGCACTCGCAGCGGCACGCGGGGAGCCGTTCCTTAAGCGGAAGCCACCAAAGGCCATCAAGGTTCTTTATTTCAATTTCGAAATCAATCGCAGGCAGTTTGCCCGCCGGCTCGTGGAAATGACGCGAGGAAAACGCCTCGGTGATACCCAGGTCTCCGAAGACTTTGAGTGGCCGAGCGAATTTTGGTTCTACGGCGGGACGCTCGACGAGCGACTCATGGTCATCCACGAAAGTCGGGACGATGGCCGTCTCGAAAAGAAGCGGGCCGAACTCAAGGCGCAGATCGATGCGATCCAGCCTGAACTGATTATCTTCGACACCTTGAGTTACCTTCACGGCGTCGACGAGAACGCGAATATCGAAGTCACCCGCCTTCTCGAAATCATTCGCGAACTCGCGGGGGAAGCCGCGCACATCATTGTCCACCACACCCGCAAGCAGGGTGCCGACCGGGAGGGCCGCCGCGACTACTCAACGGACTCGATCCGCGGCGCCACCGCCATCCGCGGCTCGGCGGATTTGATTCTGGGCCTTTTTCCAGCGAATGGTGGGGCCGGCGGAGGAGCCGGTTTCAAATTTGAAATCGAGGCCCGTAACATCCCTTCCGGAGAATCTTTCCTTTACGCCCGGGATTATGGAGGATTCGAGGATCGGAGTGAGGATGACGCCGAGAATCTTCTGAATTGGCTCGTAGATAACAAGGACGAGCCCATCCCGCGGCTCGCGGAGGACAATGATGCAGTAGTTATCGGAGCGGATTTTCCCATTGACGGTCCACGAACAATTTCGCGAACGATTCAACAGGTGAACAAGAAGACGCTGGTCAAATACTTGCAAAGTCTTGGACAATTCGGAGGGGGCGACAAGATTCGGAGACTCCTTAAAGATTTGGAGGAGGGAAAGGAGATCCAGTTCAAGTCCACCGGCAAGGATGGTAACACCAAGACGCTCTTCGTCCCTCCAAGAAGCGGTAAAAATGTGAAAAACTGATCGTTCTACTAACGTAGGGACACAACCAACATTTCAAACCTTCAAGGTCTGTCACATCATCAAAGAAAAGGAACCGCCTCTGTAGAGGCGGTTCCGTTCTAACGAAGTTTAAAGGGGCGCAGCGGCGGTAACCGCTGCGCCCTTCTTTATCACCAGCATTCGCCGGGAGCCAAAGGCGACTCTTTTTCCACGCCCTTGGCAAAACGTCCCATCGTGGGGACGGGGTGTCGAACGACCAGAGTTTTCTCTGAGCGGACGGCGGGGCTCGTCGCCTGTCGGCTCCGTGCTGGCCGCCCGGAGAGACGGAAGGATTTCCGAGTTCAGAGTGATACTTCCAATTCTTGTCGCTTCGACCCAGCGGACGTCTTGCCGGACGGACGCGTTCTCCAGCGGAGGAATCGGGCTTCTGGACCAGAAACCCTTAAAGAGCCGGTTACGTGCGTAACGGGCTTTTTCTCCAATCAAAAAGCAACTTATGGAAACGATACCCTTCGGTCACGGCGTGATCGAAATTGAAAATGACGGCTGGCGGATTGTCTCCACCACCATTTGGGACAAGCTCGCACCGAACGGAGAGGCCTCCCTCATCACCGTTCGTGAAAACAACATTCGGATTTTAATCATCGGCGAGTTGTGGCCGTTTTTCGCGGCGACAAAGCGAAAAGTGAGTCATGTCGAAATCAGTCCCGGCATCGACTTATCCAAGGTTCTGCGGACGGAGATGTTGCTTTTCACGTTTGTCGACGGTTCCGATTTTCCCAGATCGATCAATATCGGTCGCGACAAAATCGTGTCGGCTTTGCCCAGAGGTTCCAGCGGCTCTCCCGACGTAAGTCTTTGGACCCAGCGTCGGGGGCATCGCCCTTATTGCGCAGGCAATTGGAAGTCATCGTGTCATCCGGCCAATCTTTTGACCGGGGATTTCAAGGACGCCTGACATGTCTGACCAATCTTCGATCGAATGGACGGACGCGTCTTGGAATTCGTTCACGGGGTGTTCCAAGGTCAGCGAAGGGTGTCGTCACTGCTATGCTGACCGCCTGGCGAATCGACTCTTCCTCATGGGAAATCCACGCTATCGCCGCGGGTTCAGGGTCACGCTTCACGAGGACCTTCTGAACCTCCCGCGGAAGTGGAAAAAGCCGCGGAAAGTTTTCGTCAATTCGATGAGCGATCTCTTCCACGAGGAAGTGCCCGCCGAGTTCATCGCCAAGATGTTCGCGACGATGGCGGCCTGCCCGCAGCACACCTTTCAGGCGCTCACCAAGCGGAGCGGGCGACTCGCGGAACTCGCGCCCGAGCTTCCCTGGCCACCCAACCTGTGGATGGGTGTCAGCGTCGAGAACGAGCGGGTTTTGCACCGCGTCGACGACCTTCGGAAAGTCCCGGCTGCCGTCCGGTTCCTTTCCTGCGAACCGCTCCTCGGCCCGCTCGGTGCCCTCGACCTCGATGGCATCGACTGGGTGATCGCGGGCGGCGAATCCGGCCCTGGCGCCCGTCCCATGAACCTCGACTGGGCCCGCTCCCTTCGGGACCGCTGTGCGAAAGCTCACGTCGCCTTCTTCTTCAAGCAAGTCGGCGGCGTGCAGAAGCATCGCACCGGCCGTCATCTCGACGGTCGGACCCATGATGAAATGCCCGAGCCGGTCGACCGGTTCGGATTCGTCGGAAGTGCGTTCCAAACGCAGGTCGCAATCCCATGAGCGCGAACTTTCGTCTTACCGTGGGGATTCCCCGCAAGGTCATCGAAGCTCTCGACATCGAGTTGTTTCTCAATCAGTTCGCGCCAGCCAACCTACCCAGAGGACGAGAACTCGCTGACCTCATGGGCGGCGTCGAGGTCATGCCTCTTGGCTATCCGGATGACGCCGGCGCGTTCTACGAGATTCCCGAAGTCCGGAAGTTCTTCCAAGAACTCCACGCCGCCTGGCCTTACTGGCTCTTTTTCGGGCAGACCGAAACGCAAACCCTCCGCTTCACCGCGGCGTGCCTTTTCGACAACGTAACGACGGTCCGCCAAGCGGATCGGCAGCGATTCCAAGTCGTCATTCAAGCCCAGGAACTTGGGCGGTTCCTTGACGACTGTAGCCTTCCGTTCGTGGAACTCTGCACACGCGCCAATGTCGGCGCGGATGCTCAGAAGCGTCGCATCCTAGGATTGTTTCAATACTTCCAACTTCTCTAGGGCGCTCCGTCGGCCTGTCGGCCGGTCGCAAGCCCCGGTGAGATCAAAGGATCGGGTGGCATACGAGTGGCGGAGGAGAGGCGTAACCATCGCCATTTCCGAAGTCGCTCGGTTTTGGAGAAAGCTCCGGGAGGGATGGGTGTCCCTCCCGGAGTGACCCCGGAGAGAACTCTGCCTCGCCGGTCGATACGCCGCCCGGCCATTCAAAGAAAACCAAACTATGAAAATCAAAATCCCTATCGAAATCTCCTTGCCGGCTGGGCCGGAATTCAAGATCCGCCCGAAGCGACAGTTCGTGCAGTTTCTCGAGAATCGGCTCGCTGCCGCTCTCGAGCACGAAACGACTTCGGAGAAGATCGGCGAAGCGCTCATCGACTTCGTCGACCAGCGTCACAAGGATCAAATCGAAACCCTTCGTCAGAAAGTCCGAAGCCTTCGCAAGGGCTCGAAGACTTCCGGGAAGTCGACTGACGTCGATTCCTCCGCGGCCGATTCCGCACCTCTCAAACCCGCGGTAAAGCCACCGACCTCGAAGAGTCCGGCGGTCGGGGAACCCGTACCAAAAGCCGCTCCTGCCGAGGGGGGCCAAAAGGGGGGAGACAGCCCCTTCCAGCAAGGATAGTGGCGTGACAACATCAGCGTCCAAATCGAAGGAGCGGAAGCCTCACAGAATTTCGATCGAACTGGAGGTCGATGAGTTCGAGCAGATCGACAGAATCTACGGTCAGGGATACCGCTCGGCGAACATCATTGACGCGCTTCTCAACCCGGCGACCGCCAGAGGAACAGCCGCTTACCAAAACAAAGCGCGAATCCTTGAACGCGTTCTCAACGCCTTAAATGAACTCGGAAAGCGTGTGGCTTCCGCTGACATCACCGACGAAACGGCGCTCAAGGTTTTGTGTGAACTTCGGTCGCTCCGAAAAGAGCTTTTGAAACCGTGACGCTCGAAATTTTGAACCCGAAGGTGACGTCGAAAAGGTCGAAGGGCTTGGTCGAATACCTTTTCGCTCTGAAAGATTCCAAGAAAGAGGATCGGCCGTTTCCACCCGAGTTAATCTGGGGAAATGGAGATCATTTCCAACGCCTCATCGAGTCGGTGCGCGAACAAAATGCTTACCTTTCGTTCAGCATTAACTTCACCGAAAAGTTAGAACAGGTCGGCCGGGAAACAGCCGTTCAAATTGCTCAGATTTACTGCCGACACTTTGCCGCAGGCCTCGCCGAAAACGATGTCGCAACGATCTGCGTCCTACACGACAAGGACGTCAACTTTCATCTCCACGTGGGGATGTATAAACGTCACCTCGTAACCGGTGGCCGATTCGATCCCTTCTTTCATCGTCGAGATCGAGAGCATTTCACTCTTCTGACAGAACTGTGCAACCTTGCCTACGGGCTTACGTCGGCGCGCGAAGAAAAACGCCATCAAAAACTCAAGATCCCTGACCGTCTTCGCGGCAATCCGCAGAAGGTGAGGACCTACCAACAAGAGCACTTAATTGGCGAGCAGGCGTTCTACAGTTTGAACGCAAGTGACCGCGATGAACTCATTCAGCGGATGATCGAACTTGGCACCAAGTTCGTTAAGAAAAACCGTGATTCGATTACAGTTCTGACACCTGGAGGTGAGCCCATTCGTTTGCGGGGCTTCATTTACAGCGAACGCTTTGTGAGTCGAGAGGCTTACTTCGAAAACAAGACGAAACTAACGGCGTTTCTAACGCAGTTACGCAGCGAGCGGCGACGCTTCGAGCGCGCGCTTTGGAAATCCTATCGTGTTCGAGCAGAGCGAAACGCCCGCCAGTCGCGCTCGGAACATCTGGCATGCCTTACACCTAAACGACGGTTTTTGATCCCGTCCCTGTCCAAACGTCACCATGAAAAATCTCTCGAAACCTCCGCGCAACGAAATCGATCTCCTCATATTGGAGAAACTCGAATGCCTTACCCAATCGCTCGCTCAGTCGGCGAATTGGAGAAAGGAAATCGAATCGAAACTCGCCCAGAACGCGGAAGCATTGGCGACACTGGAATCAAATCTATCGGAGACGGTAACGCGCCTGACGGCCTTGGAAAACGAGACGGCGTGTTTTCAAAACGCGACGTCAGTTCTATCGAGCGTTCAACGCTTGCTGCGTCAACTGCACTAGTCGGGAAACTGCTTGAAGACGTTTTGCGCATCCCAATCGAAATCTTGCGGATGCGCGCGTGGAGGCGTCATGCGCGGAATCTCGGACGCGGTCGGAAGAGGCAACCGGACGAGCGTCCCACGAGCTCACTCCGCTCTTTGGGATTGGGCCACATTGTGGCCGATGTCCTCAGCCGCCAGGCGGTCAAAGTCGCGGAATCCTTTACAGAATTTGCCCGGCAGCCGGAGCAAACCATTGTTCCGCCTCGGACAAAGAAAAAGGAACCTGAAATGGGAATGTGATTATGAGTGCAACACCAAAACTTATCCGCGGACTACTAATTGAGACGTCCAATGGCGAAACACATTGGCTGCCGTATGGCCACCTGCTTCACGCCAGGCATTCGACGGGAAATGACTTCGAGCAAATCGAACTGATGTTCGCAACTCACGATGTGAGTTTCCGAGGAGAAGGACTCGGAAAACTCCTCTCGAGTGTAGGCGATCAAACTGTCGAAATTTTAAGCGTGTCCGAGAAGGACGGTCAGAGAATCGACGCGATCGACGTTCAGTATCGTCACGCAGAGCAGAAGTAGGGGAATTGACCTGCCGAGTGATGTTCGGCAAGTCAGCGGAATCAGTTTGAGAGGAAATGCTTCCAGTCCGGGATCGCGTGAAGATTCCGAATGCTGGCCGAAGTTGGCAGCAGGCGCGGAGTCGCCGGGCGGCGGAGCAGCTTGAGGCCGACCTCCTGGGGCAGGCGATCGGCCTTCCTCGAGTTCACCTCGCGATGCGCCAGCACGCAGTTTTCCCATGACGTCGATCCTCCGCGGGAGCGGGGAATGACGTGGTCGATGTTCCCATCGCCGCGCTCGAGCTTTCGGCCTGTGTATTGGCACACGCCGCCATCGCGTTCCCAGATGCCGCGCGGACCGAACGCCGGCCGGCGCATCGGCACCTTTGCGTAGTTGGCCGCGACAATGACCGTCGGCACGCGAACTCGACCCCGCGGCGTATTAACTCCGTGGTCGTAATCGCGGACAGGCAGCGCGAGCCAGGCGTCCCAACGGACAGGCGTGATCCAGTCATCACCCTGGATGTCGAGTGCGGTGGCCGCGCCGGTCGCGAGCATGCAGAACGCCTCGGCCGGCGTCTTCACGTGGATCGCCTGCCAGTTGCGGTTCAGCACCAGCACCGTCTGCTTGTTGAGAATGTCATTCATCGAATTTGAAATTGGCGGCGGAGGGGATCGCCTCCGCCGCGGTTAGTCCTCGGCCTTCTCGCCGGCCGGGCACATCTTCACCAGTCGCGGCTGGAACTCGCCCAGCACGTCGACCAGATCGGTCTGCGCAGCCATGACCGTGTGGATGTCCTTGTAGACGCCGGGCACCTCGTCGAGCCCCGCCGAGAGCAGTTCGACGCCTCGCTCGGCGAGCAGCTTCTTCGTGGCACTCCATGTGAAGGACTGCATCGCCTTCGTGCGGCTCATTACACGGCCCGCACCGTGCGAGGCCGAATGCAGCGACTCGGGCTGCCCCTTGCCGCGCACGACGAATCCCGGCGTCGCCATTGAGCCCGGGATCACTCCGAGAACGCCGGCGCCCGCAGGCGTCGCGCCCTTGCGGTGCACGATCACCTCGCGCTCAGATCCGTCCACAACATGGCGCTCCTTCCACGCGAAGTTGTGGTGGTTCTCGATGTCGAGGATCACCGACGCTCCGAGCTTCTTTGCGATATGCTTGTGGATCAGCGCGTGGTTCGCGGCTGCGTAGCGGCCCATCAGGTTCATCGCGGCCCAGTATTCCTGGCCATCGGCCTCGTCGAGCGAGAGCCACGCCAGGTGCTTGAGCTCCTTTGGCAGGTGCTCGTGGCGCGCCATCGCGCGCTTGGAATACTCGGCGCAAACCTGCGCACCCGCTCCACGCGAACCCGAGTGGCTCAGCAGCGCGACATATTCGCCCGGCGGGATGCCGAGATCGTCCGTCGTCACCGTGAACGCACCGAACTCCACGAAGTGGTTGCCGCTTCCGCTCGTTCCGAGCTGGCTCCACGCCTTGTCGCGCAGACGATTTGTGAGCGGGGTCACCGCCCAGTCCTCGTCCATCACGTCATGGTCGCGACGCTCCTTGAAGGATGCGCCGACACCGAAGCGCGTCTCGCTCTCGAGGATGTTCGCGAGGCGATCGCGCTGGCCGGCGATCGTGTTCGCCTTGCGGTCGTAGACCGTGAGCTTCATGCGGCACGCGATGTCGACGCCGACCGCGTAAGGCACGACGGCGTTATCGGTCGCGAGCACGCCACCAATAGGCAGTCCGTAACCGAGGTGCGCGTCGGGCATAAGCGCACCCGCCACCGCCACCGGCAGCGCGCAGGCATTCGCCATCTGCTTCACCGCCTCGGGCTCGAGGTCGACGCCCCACTGTTTCCACGGCGCAAGCTCCGCGCGCGGAGTGAAGGCAGGACGGAAGATCGCGCGGGCCAGCGGCGCACGCAGCGGATCCGCAAAGAACGCCGACGGATCGGCGACGAGATTGAAGATCTCGGCCTCGAGCTGCGTGCCGTCGTTACCCAGAGCGATGAAGTTCTGGATGAACTCGTGCGCGAGCTTGATCGGCTCGCCCGCAGGCACGCCGAGGCGAATCAGGTCTTTGGTATTCATGGTTGAGTAAATTTAATTGGTGATGCGCGGGCACACCTCGGGTGGACATCGGTGTTTGTTCTTTTTGTCGTATCAGAAATGTCCGCCGGCGCCGCAAAACTGCGGCCACCGGCGGACTCTCCGTCAGGCGGCGAGCGCGTAGCGACGGAAGAAGCCGTTAAGCTCCTCCACATCACCTCCGCACTCGGCCGGCTCCCTAAGCGCATCGAGCCTCGTCAATTCCCTCTCGACGAAGCGCGAGAGCGCCTCGACCGGCGCCTCCACATCGAGTTCCTCGCCGGAGCGCTTGCGCGCGACAAGTTCCTCGAGTGCGGAGCGCACGTCGGTCTCCTCGAGAACGCCCTCCACGAGCTGCGCGAAGAGCATCGGCACCTGGCCGAGTTGTCGCTCGATCCAGCGGCACGCGAGCACTGGCCTGAAGACGTAGAGATACTTCTTCAGGCTCACAAACTCGCGGCCCTGCAGGTAGCCCCGCCAGTTGCCGAAGCCCATGTGCAGGTAGTGCGCGAAGCAGCGCCGCGGTGAATAAAACTCGCTGGCAAGCGCGCCGAACTCGGTGACGAACGCCGGATCGTATTGATAGACGATCGGCGACTTGAGCCACTCGAGCAGCGGCGGGTTGCTCTTGCGGAGCAGGCGCAGCGCCTTGCGCAGCTCCCAGCCGCTCACGTCGAGGTCGTCCGCGATCGGCAGCTCAATGACATCCCGCCGGTCCTCGACAGAGAGATACCAGTCTCGCTGGTGGACGTAGATGAATCGAACGTCGTAGTCGCTGTCACGCGAGGCGAATCCCCACGCGCGACTGCCGCTCTCGCACGCGTAAAGCACGCGCACGTTTCGCTCGGACTCGATCCGAACGAGCGCGTCGCGGACGCGCTGGTGAACATTGGTTCCGTGCATGGGAACTCTCCTTTCTAGTTGTTGATGATTGTTGAACGAACGGCTTGCCCCGGCAGACCGGATTGTCCGCCGGGGCATCCACCGTTCCCATGGTTACAGTTCGATCGCCTCGATCTCGCGCAGCAGCGCGCCCTTGTCCTCCTCGAGGAAGCTCATCGTCTGCAGCGCCTTGTCGGAAAAACCCGCCAGGCAGTAAACGTGGCGCTCGGGAAACTGGAGCGTGCCGTAGCCGGCGAGATCGAAGCTGAACACGCGCGGATCGGAGCCCGTTCGTCGCTTGTAGTCGGCGAACGTCTTGACCGGCGCGTTGTGACCGATCCAGCCCTGCATGTCGGACAGGATCACGATGCGATCGTAGGCAGCCTTTGCGCGCTGGAAGATCGCATGGAAGTTCGTGCCGGCCGGCGCCGCACGGCTCGCAATCTCACGCGCGAGCGTGAGGGTCGAGTCGCGCAGGTTGACCGTGATGAACTTCGCATCGTCGCTGAAGAGCATGACGTCCGCCTTGCGGTTGGCCTTGGCCAGCACGGCGGCGAACAGCGAGCCAATCTGCAGCGGACGACCGGCCATCGAGCCCGAGCAATCGAGCGCGATGAGCGTGCGGCCGGCGAAGCGGGGCACGTTGGCGAGAGCCTTGTCCACGGCGTCGTTGATCGCAGCCAGCGCCTGGCTCGCGCGCGGCAGGTTGCTGGCCTGCACGGCATCGAGCGCGGTGAGGTAGCGAAACGGCAGCACGAGCGACTTCGCAATCAGCCGGTCGTCGACCAGCATCGCGAGCGCGGCGTCCACGCTCTGCGGGGCCTGCTCAAGAATGTTGCGCAGGTTTCGCAAGAGCGCGAAGTAGCCGAGCTTGCGCGAGGCGATGAGCTCGTCCCACGCGGCGCCCTTGAGCTCCGCGACCTCGCCGTCGGTTTCACCGCGCGCGCCGGCCTGGGTGAGCTTGGTCTCCCACGTCTCCGCGGGAGCGAGTTCGCCACGGACAAGCTTGCGCAGCGGCTCCGAGTGCGGCGGGTGGAGCAGGTTCACTGCGTCCACCAGCTTGATCTCGGCCGACTCGCGTCGATAGTTCGCGAGCTGGTATTCGTCGAAACGGGCGAGCGCTGCGCCGAGGCCCTTCTTGAGGGCGTTCGGGATCGGACGGTCGCCCGCGGCGAGATAGCACGCGAGGATTTCGAGCGCGTCGTCGGGGCGGTGGACCACACGCTCACAGAACGTCTTGGTCCACGGCTCTCCCTTGACCGAGGCCGCGAGTTCCGCGGCGACGAGGTGCGAGACCGAGCGCATGCCCGCCTTGGTGCGAGCGTAGATGGCCGCCTTCGCGACGAAGCGCTTGTCGGCCGTGGCGGCGACGAGTTCCTTCACGCGCGCGACGGTCGCATCGCCGCTGCGGTAAAACGTATCGCCGAGCGTCGCCGTGAGCAGGATCGAGACGAGCTCTTCCTTCGTCGACTGGATGAATGCGCGGCCGCCGGCGAGGTTGGTGGTGTTGCCGGCCGCGGCGCGCTTGAGCAGGGTGTTGAACTTCATGGTTCACCTCCGTGGTTGTGGCTCCGCGAGCGCGGAGCCGGGTTGACTGAAAAAAGCTCGGGGAGAAACGGCGCCCGGAGTGTTGGGTTCGTTTAACAGACGAAGGAACTCGCAGGCTCACTGCCCCGAAAGAGGTCCTCGCGGAGAAAATAGACAGGCTCCCACCGGAGGTGTCGGGAATCGAACCCGAGTTCCGCTTGCGCGAAACCTCCACTCAGGAGCATCACGATTCCGGTGATGGTGTTGAGCGAAGAAATCCCGTCTTCACTGCCGCGAAAACTGAAAATGTTTAGAGTTAGAACCGAAGGTGCGGCCCGCGCCTACGAACCCTCGTCTTCGGCAAAATCGACGAGGTGGTAACTGGTGCTACGTCCGCCGGCTTCGTCCTGGACGAGCACCCCGCGCTCGACCAAATCCTTGATGTCGCGAAGGGCCGTGTCGGAAGAGCACTTCGCGAGCTTTGCGTATTTCGAAGTCGTGAGTTTTCCCTCGAGGCCGTCAAACAGGCGGTTGATGACCTTGCGCTGCCGCACATTCACGAGATCGGAATCGATGCGTTCCCACAGCCGGGCCTTTTTCAAAGTCTGTTGGAGCCCGGCTTCAGCTTTCTCGATCGCCCGGCGCAGGCAACCGAGGAACCAGGTGAGCCAAGGGGTGATGTCGAGGCCTGCCTTCTGCACCGTCTCCAATTGGTGATAGTAGTCCTTCCTCTCGGACTCGATCTGCGCCGACATGCTGTAGAATCGATCCGTGGTGAGGTCGGCCCGGGCGAGCGCCATGTCGGCAATCGCACGGCCAATTCGCCCGTTTCCGTCGGAGAAAGGGTGGATTGTGACGAACCACAAATGGGCGACTCCGGCCTTAAGGACGGGATCAATCTCGCTTCGGTCAAACCACGCGAGAAAAGCCGCCATTTCGGCGTCGACTTTTTCCGCCGCTGGAGCCTCAAAATGAACTTTCTCGCGTCCGATCGGACCGGAAACCACCTGCATGGGACCGCTTTCCGGTCTGCGCCACTCGCCCACGGCGATTTTATAAAGTCCGCTATAGCCGGTTGGAAACAGCGCGGCGTGCCAGCCGAACAGCCGCTCCTTCGTCAGAGGCCGGGAGAATTGTTGTGTGGCGTCCAGCATGATCTCGACGATCCCCTCGACGTGGCGGCTCGGAACTGCGGTGCCGGCAAACTCGAAACCAAGGCGCCGGGCGATCGAGGAACGCACCTGCTCGGCATCCAATCGCTCTCCCTCGATGGCGCTGGATTTCACAGCGTCCTCGGTCAGCGTCGACAATTGCGCCTCGGCACGAAATCGAAACCCGAGTCCTTCCATCCGGCCAAGCAGTCGCCCCTGCTTGTGTCGGATCTCGGCGACCAGCGGAAGCAGGGAGGAATGGTCCCATTGAAAATCCGGCCACCCTTCGACTTCGTAGATGTAGGACATAATCGTTGCAGATTTGCGGTGAATATCGCCGCACCCGAGGCACATATCGAGAATAATCACCGCAAATCTGCGGCAATTCAAAACCCCATTCACCGCATTTACTCTGATGAAGATTTTGCGGAGAGAGTTGACCGGAGGTCTGAATCGCACGGATCGCTCCGTTTGATTCGGCGGGGATCGAACCCGCAACCAGTGGATGACTCCACTGCTCTACCGTTGAGCTACGAAGGAACTCCGATCTCGCTGCCGCAAATTGGGAAAATGTTTTCCGGAGAATGCCGACCAGGGCTTACATGACCCATCGCTGAGTCATGGCAGGAGTTGAACCTGCGTATGCCGAAGTATCCCCGATCTCACTGCCGGAAAAATGGTGGGCTCGTAGGGACTTGCACCCTCCTCAGCCGCTTAAAAGACGGCTGCTTCGCTCTCAAAGCTTCGAACCCAAAATGGTAGTCACGGCTGGATTTGAACCAGCACTGGCGGCGCTCTCGACGCCGTGCCTCTTCCAGTTGGGCTACGTGACCATTAGAAAATCAGCCCCCGTGGTGGGACTCGCACCCACTAGGGTCGGCTTGAAAAACCGAACGCTCGGCTCTTTGCATTCACGGGTGTTTGAAAATGGCGGAACGCGGAGGGCATGCTCCCCATCACGCAAGAGTGCGCGACGATTTCTTTAGCAAAGAATCCCGGCTCGCTTGTCCGGATCACGTTCCGTGTGGTGCTCCCGGTCGGGCTCGCACCGACACTTTGCGGATTTTAAGTCCGCTGCCTCTGCGTTGGGCTACGGGAGCTTGAAAATGGTCCCGGCGGCAGGACTTGCACCCGCACTCGACGAGGTCTGAGCTCGTTGCCTCTGCATTGGGCTACGCCGGGAAAGAAAAATGACCAGCGGCTGATTCGGATTCGCTGCGCGAGCGAAGCCGGATCAACCTCCGGGAAGATGGCGAGGGCGCGGTCGATCTCTCGTCGATGTGCCCGCTTGAGAAATTTCTGCCGGGCCGAGGGCGGATCGCCCCAGCGGTAATGTTGGGTGCGGCCGTGGAGCCACCTGTAGCGGGCCCAGCCGTTATGAGTTTCCAGCCAGCGGGCAATCTCGCTCAGGCGGGATTCGACGGCCGGATCCACCTCACGGAAATACCAGAGCCAGTTGCGCTCGACCTTCAGCTCGAAGAGTGACGGCTGGGTGAAAACCCAGCGTGGCTGCCAGTGGCGGTTCCATTCGAGCACAAGCTCGTATCGGAAGTAAGGCTGCCATGCGGCTGAGAACCCGAGGCGTGACCACTCGTAAGGGCGAATCGAGCGAAGCGGCTGCTCGATTTCCACGAGCTTGCGCGAGCGACCACGCTTTTTGCGGAAGTCGCGCGAATGATGCACGACCACGGTGCCGATGACTTCGAGAATGCTCTCGAGCGCGAAACAGTCCGGACGGTTGCGTGCGTTCTCGGTGAGAACATGGAGCCTTCGCCAGCCGCGTTGAATTGGCCGGTCGAGCTTCACGATCGTGAAGCATCGCTCTCGAAGCTCGTCGTGTTCGCGGATGAGCGCACGCAGGCGCCGGTCCGCTTTATCTTTAGAATTTTGCATAAGGAGTTTGATGGGTTGAATTGGCGCTCCCGGTAGGATTTGCACCCACGACCTGCCGGTTCGAAGCCGGCCGCTCTTGATCTGCTGAGCTACGGGAGCTTGATGTTGAAATGGTGCGCCGGGACGGTTCCGCCCCGCCTTCTCCGCAATGTCGGTGCAGCGATCTGCTATTGATCTACCGGCGCGCCTCGTTCGAATGATGTCGAACAAAGCAATGGCTGCCCCAGATGGATTCGCACCATCAACCGCCCGATCCAAAGTCGGGTGCTCTGCTAGTTGAGCTACAGGGCAAATGGATCCAGCTGCCGGTGCCGCCCCGGCCTAAACTCGTTTACAAGACGAGTGCATAAGCTGCTCTGCCAAGCTGGAATCAAAGTGGTGGGCCGCCACGGTGCCGCCCCGTGCTCTGCGGTTTAAGAGACCGCTGCATCGCTGCAATGCTTGCAACCCAAAGACTGAAAAATGGACGCACACCCCGGACTCGCACCGGGTATCTCGGTTTTGCAGACCGACGGTTCGACGACTTTACCTTGTGTGCGAAAAAATGGTCAGGAGCGTGGGATTTGCACCCACCCCGCAGGCTTCACAGGCCCGAATGCTCACTCGCTACACTATCTCCTGAATCTAAAAGTGGTGCTCCCGCGAGGACTCGCACCTCGAACCTCCGCCTTCGCAAGGCGGCGTGCAGAACTCTTACACCTCGGGAGCAAAATGGTGCGCCATGTCGGAGTTGCGCCGACACCGTGTCTTTGGAAGAGACGCATGCTGCTGTTACACCAATGACGCGATCGAAAATGGTGGCTGCGTCCGGAATCGCGCCGGACTCTCCTCGTCTTCAGCGAGGCGCTAATCTTTCTCAGCTACACAGCCGTGTGGTCCCTCCGCACGGTATCGCGCCGTGGTCTCCCGGTTATCAGCCGGGTGCTCTGCTTTTGAGCTACGGAGGAATGTAAAAATGGTCGCCCGACGAGGTAATGCTCCCCGGTCCGCCGGATGTAAGCCGGCCGCTCTGCTTTTGAGCTATCGGGCGAAAATGGCGTCCGCACCCGGTAACGCTCCGGGGCTTCTTGGTTGAGAACCAAGCGTGCTGCTATTGCACCATGCGGACAGAAATGGCGGAGCGCCAAGGACTCGAACCCTGGACGCCTTTTGAAGGCGCTACTGTTTTCAAGACAGCTTCCTCGACCGACCGGACGCGCTCCGTTGAAAAATGGCTCCTCCCCTTGGCATCGCACCAAGCTCACACCGCTTAACAGGCGGGCCGCACACTCTGTGCGTTGAGAGGAATTTGCTCCCGGCAGGAATTGCACCTGCGTTTCTCCGATTAGAAGACGGATGCCTGATCTGCTCGGCCACGGAAGCGGAAGTTGGTCGCGCGCCCCGGTGCTGCCCCGGGTGTCTCCTCGTCCCAAGCGAGGCGGGTTCGCTGTCTCCCTCGCGCGCGAAAAATGAATTGTCGTGTTGGAAAATGGCGGCCTGTGCGGGCATTGCTCCCGCGACCTTCCGCTCGACAGGCGGTTGCTCTTCGTAGCTGAGCTAACAGACCGAAATGGTGGGTTGTGTCGGTAACGCTCCGACGCTGGTCCGACTGGACTACCGCTTTACAGGCGGCTCGCGATCTTTACGCGGCTACCAACCCGGTTGATGTTAAATGGTGGACCGCCACGGCTTTGCACCGTGCTCTCCTGCTTGCAAGGCAGGCGACCTCCTGAATGATCGAGCGGCCCATTGAAAAATGGCGGGGACGGGAGTCGAACCCGTTCATCGGCGGCTTATGAGGCCGCTGCCTTCCCACTTGGCTACCCCGCGGTTGAAAATGGCACGACGTCTCGGTGCTGCCCCGAGCCCGCGGAGTTTTGGAGACTCTGCTGCGCATGCTGGCGCCCGCCGTGTTGTTGAAAATTGG
Source organism: Chthoniobacterales bacterium (assembly GCA_036569045.1). NCBI lineage: Bacteria > Pseudomonadati > Verrucomicrobiota > Spartobacteria > Chthoniobacterales > Chthoniobacterales bacterium. The sequence goes on from DATCRI010000009.1 coordinate 114,775, forward strand.
TGCGGTCAGCCGGAATTGCACCGGCATCGCCTGATTGGCAACCAGGCATCCTGCTCTTGGACGATGACCGCAATGAGCGGCGCGAGCAGAAGTGCCCGCGCCGCTTACGACAAAAAAGAACAAACACCGCTGCCCTCGTTGGTTGAAGACACCCACTGGATTTCTCGGTGGATCTTTCGGTGTTTCAGGCACACCTCCCGCAAAGCCTTCGGACTGTAAAAAAGGTCCGGATGCGGGATCGGATTGAGGCAGGCGACATCTGAAAGTCCGCTTGGGGCAGTTGACACAACCCGGCGGTTCAATAACCTCGTGAGAGGTTACTATCAGAGAGGCGGCTAGCCCTGTGTTGGTATCCGATCCGGTCTCGTCTTCAGTTACAGCTGAGGGCGAGACCATTTTTTCGCACCCGAAGGTGGTTCAAATTTTTAAGCCATTCGTTGGTTGTCGTTGTTGGTTGTTGGAAAAAGAAAAAACCCTGCTGGCTGTGGCCAAGCAGGGTTCGGAAAAAGCGCTAAAATTTGTGCGTAATTCGATTACCTGCTCGGCTCCCGGGTATTGGGTTCGTCGCTACGAAGGCTCGTAAAGGACATGCCTCCATCGAGGCACACAATACCGGTATAGGACGGCGTTATCGCCGACCGTAGCCATGTATGTTTTTGTGCTCTCGTGTTCATTGGAATCGAAGGTAAGCAACGCCTATGACACGCCTCGTTTGAAGTCAACACAATCTTCTGAGCGAAAAGCGTGATTGGCTGGGAAAGCTCATGAAATCGAGCTCTGCGGGCGATGAAAATTTTTAATCGGCGTGAAATCGGCAAAAGAAAATCACATCGATTCTCGACAAAAATGCCGCAACATCGGGATTCTTGATGCATGACCACAGCATCGCTGGCGCAATTGGAAGAGGAGGGTTGGGACCTCGTGCCGGCACAACTTTCCGACGCCAATCTCGACGCGCTGCGCGACTCGGTTTTCGTCGCGGACGCCGCAGGCGCGCGCTGCCTGCTCGATCATCCGCTCGTCGCCGAAACCGCCCGCATTTTGCTGCGGCAACTTGCGGCGAAATTCCTCGTTTTGGCGGATGCCGTCGCCATCCAGGCGATCGCTTTCGACAAGACCGCGGCGACCAATTGGAAGGTCGCGTGGCATCAAGATTTGATGTTCCCATTCGCACGGCGCGTCACGGCGCCAGGCTACGACTTGCCAACGGTGAAGGACGGCATCGACCACGCGCGGCCACCGTGCGAAGTGCTCGAGAATCTCCTCGCGGTGCGTCTGCATCTTGATCACTGCGGCGAGTGCAACGGACCGCTCCGCGTCTCGCCCGGAAGTCATCGCGCCGGAGTCCTTCGCGGCGCCGACATTTTGAGTCGGGTGGCCGCGTGCGGCCAGATCACTTGTGTGGCCAGGCGGGGAGAGGCGCTGCTTATGAAACCCCTCACACTCCATGCGTCCTCGCAGGCGACGGAACCCGGCCATCGCCGCGTGCTTCACTTCGTGTGCTACTGCGGTCCGGTCACAGCGGAGCCCTGGCATCGGGCGATCGGGATCAATTGATCGTCATCGCCGTTTGGCAACGGCTTCTATTTGGACTTTGGCAGCAACCGCTTGAACCAAAGCGGGAGAGGAGATTCCAGTTGAACCGCCTTGCCGGCTTCAAACCGGGCAAGCTGTCGATACGGGGCGCGCAGGCCGCTGTTGTCGTAGACCAACACATGCTCCAAGGAATCGATGGCGCGTTTGAGATTTTCGAGCGTGCGCGGAAACCGGCTTTTGATTTTGTCGGTCGGCACATCGTGACCACCTTGCGACACACGCATGGCGACTCGCGTGTCGGAGATTCTAGCATCGGACAGGCCGATAAAGCACATCACGACGGTATGCCCTTTCGCCTGCCAGCGAGCCATGCTCGCTACCTTCTCTCCGACTGGATCCGAGAGCACCGTTTCAAAGACAAAGCTCTCTCCTCGCACGATTAATTCCTCTCGAATCCTTGCGGCGATTTTTGCTGCCGCATAGGCGTCGATCTCGAGTTCTCGAGAGATCTCGTCGGCGTTGACGAAACGCAGTCCCGCCGGAGCAAGGAATGCCTCGTAGAATGTGGACTTTCCCGCGCCGTTGGAGCCGCAAAGCGCGACGACGATGGGACGACCTTCTGGCAGCGCGATCACTTCGCCGGCACGAATTGCCGATTTACAAAGCGTCCACGTGTCTTGCGCCCTTTCGCATCAGTCCGAATAAGCACGCCTGCATCCTTGGGATCGGGCTCGTAGTGCGGATAAGGCCGATCCACGAGAACCTGCTTGAGGCGCTTTTGGCCGGCACGCGTGGATACTGCAGAGAGGCAATCGCCGAGCGACTGGGCGGCACTCTTCTTCCGAAGCCGCAGCACATCGTCAAAGCGCAGAAGCGGCTCGATGGCTTTGCCCAACCCCGCCCAAAATTCGATCTGGCTCGCGATCGAGCGCTCCGCAATCTCCGAACTCAAGCGAGCGTCGAGAATCAGAGCATCGGAGAGTTTGACGGGTTGTCCCATAAATGAATTGGTAGCATTATGCTACCCGGAGGTCAACCGGCCCGAACCCAGAGCGGCTGAACACGCGTGTCTGCCTCGGGCATCTCCTTCTTCTCTCTTCGAGCCAGGTGTCCCTGGCTCTCGTCGAAAACCAAAAAAGCTTTGTGTTGATTGTCCTCCGATAGAAGACGGCGCGATCGGCCAGGTGCGTGCGAGGCTTCGCGCATGCAGTTTAAACAACTCGAGAGATCACGACCCGAGAGTTTGGCTTTTGGTGCTGGAGTTGATCGCACAGACCTCGCCAACGCGATCCTCGTCGCTTCTCATACAGTCGAAAGTCGTAACTTACTCTGTCGCTCGTCTACCGGGAACGCTCTTACGCTCCCCAAAATACCCCTTGTCCCGGCGGAAATGCCGCCGGAAAACCTTTTCAGCCATGATCTATCTACCGTCCATCCGCTGCCGGAATTCCTTCCGGGAGCGCGGCAAGTGCCAACCCTCGATCGCTCGCAGCATCGGGGACGCGCTGCCGCGTTCTGCAGTGACCATGCATTGCGGCGTCAGGAATGCTGACAGGGCCTCACGTCACGATATTGAAGCTGCGCACTTGGGGACGTTACTGGTTCTCCGCCGCTGTCGATGTCGACCACACGATCACGCATAAGCCGTGACAGACAACTGGCCGGCGTGGATGCCCGCGAGGCCAAACGCCGCTGGGAAAAGAACCTTCCGGTGACCCTCAAGCAGATGGCCGCCGCGCTGGAGCTGGGCTACACGGTCGTCCGTGGCTGGGCGCGCATGCCCGGGTTCCCGATGCTCAAAGGATTGCTCTTCCCGAGGATGTTCGAGCGGTGGCTCGAATCTAGTTTTTCTCAAAACTCCGGAACAGCGCCGGCGCTTCCCGCACATCGTCCGCTCCAAGCCGTTGATAAAACCAGTGAATCGTCGTGCTCGCATGGTTCACGAGGCGCATTGCCGAAGCTGGCGGCACGCATTTATGAACTGGCCGGGTTACGAAGGTGACGCGCGGGCGAAGAGGAAAGGGTAGCCCTTGGTCCGTTTGATTGACGATCGACCTTGAGGTCTTGCTCATCCCGCCGGCAGACGAAAGTAAGTCTGGATGGCTGCGCGCAGGCTGGCTGGCTGGAGATTCGCGCCGAACATAGCTTCCAGAGAGGCGATGATGGCTGGCCATTCCGCAGAGCCCAGGGAAAAGGATTCGAGAAAGCTCGTGAGGTCGGCAGCAACGGATGCGGCCAACTCCGGTCCTGTCCCACCTGGGAGAGTGGCCGCGAGGCGGAAGACATCTGCGCGGTGCTTTTTGATATTTTGCGAATCAACCTGTTCTCCCGCCTCCCTGGCCTTCGTTAAATTGAGCCAGGCATGAGCCTTCAGGGGAATGAGTGAGGTGGCATTGGCGACCCACAAACCGTCACGCTCGTCGTGATGGGCTCGGATGAGGTCGAAATAGACGTCATCCAGCAAGATGGCGGAGAGACTATGGCGCCCCAAGCCAGCGTTAACGGAGATGTATTTTTGTCCGTCACTCAGCTCGATCCCTTCCGGCTTCCTGCCGCTCAACTCAAGTTTGGCAGGGAAGCCTTCTCGAGCGGGATTGGCAAAGCGGTAGAGGATGGGAACACCATCGCTGCGCTCGCTGATTTCATATCCGCCCTCTGTCACAAAGGCCCGCATGGCGGCAATAAACTCGGGGGAGGCATCATCCATCATGAGGACGAGGTCGAGATCGCTGGTCGCGCGAAAGGTCAGCCCATTTGTCGTAAACCACTCATCGCAGGCCGCTCCACCGATCAGGGTCATCGAACCTTGAAAGGGACGAAACCGTTCCCGAAAAAGATCCAGACCTCTTACCACGGAACTACCTCCATGAGTCGCTCGAGTTGCTGCTGGACGCGCTCATCCGCGTCGTATCGCAGGCTCAGATAGAGTGAGAGAGGATCGACGGTCCCATGAGATGCCAGAAGCTTCGGCTCGTAAGACCACACCTCCATCTTCGCCGTCGCCTCATCGGAATCCCGACACCCAATTAAAATGCCCTGTTCCAGATACGACTCGAACATCCTGGGGCCAAATGCGTAGGTGGGAAGACGATCGTCGGCGAGCGCGGTGTGCCGGCTGAGGGCACTGATCCCAGAAAGCAGTGCGGGATACCCCGGCTCGCGCGTCCATCGAACCCAGCGAGTCTTTTTAACCGGAGAAACCATGCGATCTCGGGCGAGATTCCACAGCGCCCGATTCTCGGCGGGAAACTTCAGGGCTATCGAACGCCCGATCCGTTCTACTTCGCAGATTCCACTGTTCTCCAATTCATCCTTCACCTTGCTGAGCATCATCGCGGAGCAGTGCAGCTTTTCAGCGATCTCCTTCAGGGGAAGGCCGCTCAAGGACTCTCGCTCCAGATGGTAGAGAACAGTGAGCTGGGCGGTCGGACTGGGCGAGGTGCGCCCCTTATGAACAGGTTTCGGAAACCGCTCTCGAAGGTCCACCAGCGCACTTGGAAGAAAGGCCTGGGTCCCCGGCACGATGAAGGGAATTCCTTTTTGGACCATCCGGCTTCTCGCATTGGAGGGCAGCGACGTCAGGACGAAGACGACAGGGGCATTCAAGAGTGGCCGAAGGATTTCCGCCTGCTTTTCGTATTCTGCGGGAGAACCCGCCTCCCAAGACTCGCCCTCCTCGGCAAGGCACCACTCTTTTCCAAACAGTTCGACCGAAGAAAAGGTGAATCGGTTTCGAAGAAAGAGTGGAAGACGCGCCACGTCAACTGGCTGTAGGTGAGGGCTCTCTCCTGAGAGCGTCTCCAGATAGCTTTTCAGTTGGGTCGCAGAAAGCAGCACGTCGATAAACTAGCTCAGGACGATAAATAACTCAAGTTTATTGTCCGATGTGAGTTTATTTATAGGAGCGCTTTGGGATCCCCTCTGAAATGAGATTGTTGACGAAGACGCGCAGCGGCTCATGCAGATGCTTATGCCCCACCGAAGAGATTTTCCATTTCCTGCGCAGACCCCTTGGAGCGCGGGGCGATTTGGAATTCCAGATCGAGGGCAGAGAGAACGGTCAGGAGTGTGTCCAGACGCACGCCGGGGTTACCCGTTTCGATGAGCGAGATGGTCGCTTGGCGCAGTCCCGTTTTTTCCGCGAGTTCATTCTGGCTGAGCGCTTGGCGTTTGCGGAGGCGGTGAATCAAATTGCCAATTTGCTTCGGAGTCCTGGCCAGTTCATTCATGAATGTTATATACGCTGTAGCGTATAACACATATTTATACGATCTAGCGTATAGAAAAGCGCTGGCATCGTCTAGTTTCTCGTAAAATCCGGGAACAGCACCGGCATATCACGCACATCATCGACCCCGAGCCGTTGGTAAATGCGATGAATCGTCGTGCTCGCATGGTTCACGAGGCGCATTGCCGAAGCAAGCGGCACGCGTTTACGGGCCAACCGGGTGACGAAGGTGACCCGCAGGCAGTGAAAGCACAGATGATCCAGATCCAGCGAATGGAAAAAGTGCTGCCACGCGCGAGACGGTTGAAACGGCCATGCCACTTCGACGGGTGGTCGATTAACAAATTCTTCCAGCAGCGGGCGGATCGCTGGCGGGATCGGGATGGAGAAATTGCGCTTCTTGCCGCCCTTCGGCTCGAGGAAAGTGAGGACGTCGGTCTCGAAGTCGCAGTAGAGGCGTTTCTGCCGAGTATCCTGCAGACGGCAGCCCGTGTGCATGCTGATGAGGAACGAATACCGCATCCATGCCTTTTCCGGCGGCAATAGATCGAGCGCTGGCAGGATGACTCGAAATTCCCGATCGGTGATTTCCGGTTTTTCGTCGGGATCGTCCTTGATCAACTTCAGCTTCACGAGCGGGTTGGCGGAGCACAATTTCCGACGCGTGGCCTCCTCCATAATCTGCGAGAAGGTTTTGACCTCGTAAATCGCGGTATTCCGGCAGGCCTTTTTTCCCGTCTTCTTCTTCCAGTTGGTCCGCCACGCGATGTAACGGTGCGCGTGGGCATATTCGACTTGCTCGGGAAAGCGAAGTCCTTCGTGCGCCAAAAACAGACTGATCCAGGTCCACCGATTCCGGTAGCAACGCCGGGTATTCGCGTTGCGCGCGCAGTTCGCGAGATATTCCTCCACGAATTCCCAGCCGCCGCGATGTTTCGACGAGGCATGTTCCAGTTGCCCAGCGTCGAGATTGGCTTTTAAAATCCGCGCCTCGGCCGTCTGCCGCGCATCGCTGTGCAGCAATCCTGTCGAGCGATGACGCCATGCACCATCCTTGTCCTGGAAGTGAACATACCAGAATTTCGAACCAGGTTTTTTATAGAGAGAAGCCATGACTGCACCAAGGAAAAGTGGACTGCACCAACTGCACCAAACTAGTAGACCACGGGGGATGCTTCCTCTGTAAAGTGCGCCACGGAGCGCCACTAAAAACCACACCTCGCCAAACGAGGGTTCGATTCCCTTCACCCGCTCTCTTTTGACTGAGGAAACTCAGGATTTTTGATCATGAAAAAGGCCACGGGCGAATCCGTGGCCTTTCCGGTTTTTTGGGAATCGTATGGAATCTGCAGGTCCTATCGAAAGCGGGAACGGGAACCGTCGTTGTCGATGAGGTGCAGATGATTGCCGACCTCAACCGCGGCACAAATCTCGAATTCCTTCTGACGGTGCTGGCCGTGTGGCTGAAACACGGTGCCCGCGCGCAATTTATCGCACTATCCGCGGTCATCGGCTCTACGCACGGATTACCGTCTGGATTGGCGGGCTGCCTTCCGACTGGGGCGAAGGCAGCCTGCGAAGTTTGGAGAGCCTGACCTATTCCACAGCCTTGACCTGCGGGATCTTCCAAGTGCCGTCGATAATCGAGGGCGCCTCTTCCTTCGGCCAATACATGCGGAGCATGAGGATGAATTTGTCCTTGGGCGCGGGCAGCCAGTTCGACTCCTTGTCGGCGCCGGGACTCTCGTTCTGGAAGTAGAGGTCGACGGAACCGTCGGCGTTCGCCTTCAGATCCTGACGCGCGCTGATGCTGTAGCGGTTGAGCGGGTTCGCGACGAAGAAGTAAGCCGCGTCATACATCGTGATCGACCAGAAACCGTTCACGGGCGGGAGCTGGCCCTTGGGGAAGTGCATCACGTATTTCTTCGCGCCGTCGTAGGAGCCAAGGATCGTGGGGCCTTCGGAGGTCGGATAAACGGCGTCCTGCGGGCGGTTCGCGCCAAGGCCGATGGCAGTGATGAGGGCGCGCTGGAGGTAGCTCGTGCCGTAGAGGCCGGTCTTGGTGGTGAACACCCAGCCGTGCGTGAGCGTCATGTCTCCGGTCAGGATGCCCTCTTTCATGTGCGCCATGATTTTCTCGTTGGCGACTTTTGGCACGAGGTCGAAGGCTTCCTTCGCGACGGGGCCGAGCTTGCTGCCGTCGAATGGCTGGCCGGGCACGATGCCGAGCTTCGCCATCTTCTTCAACATGGGGGCGTCTGCCGCCGCCGGCGGGTTGTCCTTCATCAGTTTCGCGAGAAGGGTGAAGTAGTCATTGACGCTGAGGGCGTTCACCTGGTCGCGCACGGCGGTCTTCATGTCGATGGAGGCGTCGATGGTGGCGGCTGGTGGCGTGTAGGGGCGGCCGTAGGCGCTGAGCGGCACGACGGAAATCTCGTCCTGCATTTTGTGGACGGCGGCGTAGTCCTCGGGGGTGCCGGTGCAATAGATGCGGCCGAGGAGCCAGACGATATTCGTCGGAGATTTGTATTCGACGACGCCCTTTGGCAGCTCTCCCTTCCAGCCGGGGCCGGTGATCGCGTAAGTCTGTGCGCCGGTGCCGGTGGTGCGCTTTCCGGGCACCTGGAAGACGTTCGTCCAGCCGTCGAGCATCGGGAAGAGGTAATAGCGGTTGTCCGCGTCGGGCAGGCTGAGCACCCACGGCTCCTTGCCGACGTCGAGCCAGGCCGTGGTGTAGAGCGTATCGGCGTTCGGCGCGGTGACGTCGCGGAACGCCGCGTTCGGATATTCGCGCATGCGCACGAACTGGCCCATCGGCGCGCGCGTGCCCTCTGGCTCTGCGACGTTGGTCATGATACGCCGCGTCATCTCCATGGTCACGAGTGGGTAGCCGTAGATGTAGGCCTCGACGCCAGCGGGGACGGCTTCCAAAGCGTTCTCTTTGGCGAGGACGGTGCTGGAGGGGATCAGGAGGGCCGCTGCGGCGAGGACGGCGGCCCGTCGCAGAACGGGATGAGGGCGGGTTTTCATTGGTGCGCTTTTATCGCGTGCCGGCCGAGCGCGATATTGGACCTTGGTCCAATGGCGCTGAACTATTGCCCCAGATGTTGCAGGGCGTTGCGCAGCGGTGTGCTGGAAACCTTGATGAATCCGTCGAACGGCTGGTTCAGCTCGAGCACGAGAAAAATGGCCGCGGAGATGGCGCAGGCGCCGATGAGAAGGACCGCATGGGCGGTGGGATTCTGCGGAGAAAACAGTCCGAAGCTGACGAAAAGCAGCACGAGCCAGAAAACAAGAATGGCCAGCAGCGCGGGCGGGAGCTGGCTGTGCGTCTCCTCGATCAAGAGCCAACGGGACTGGGTCAGGCTGAAGGCAAGCTGCTGCGCCTGGGTCAGAATCGTGCGCTGCACGTCGGTTTTCGGCGTCACTTCGGAGAGGGCGTCCTGAACGGTCTCCATTCCCTTGCCGCGTTCGAGCGCCGACAGGCCTGGCACGCCCGTTTTCTCCGCGGGCCAGACCGTCTCGATGCCGGTCGCCACGGTGCGTTTCAATTGCTCACGCACCGCTGCGGTCTCCGGTCCGTAACGGGCCAGCGTGCGGTCGAGAAAAATCACGTTTGCGCCGCCCTGCACGATGCCCGAGTTGATGGCGTCGAAGGAGCTTTTTGCCGAACTCACGAGCAGCCCGAGCACCAGCGCCGTGAGCGTGGCGATCGTTCCTGCGCTCAGCTTCACGAGATCCTGCATCTCCTTGCTGAGATGATGGCTGGGCAGCAGGCGCTGCAGGCCCATACCGAGAAGTGCGCCCGCAAAAACGGCGCCGGCGCTCATCAAGCCAATGGTGATCGGACTCACGTTGTCGAAGTGGCGGTGATGATTGCGCCGATCAGTTCATGATCGGCGATCGGTTTGCGAAGGAAAGCGCGCGCCGGGTTTGCCTGAACTCGCGCTTCGAGTGAGTCATGACCGGTCATGACAACAACCGGGCAGCAGTCGGAAAGCAGTTCCATGATTTCAAATCCGGAAATGTTCGGCATGTGAAGGTCGAGCACGACGCAGTCGGGCCTTACCCGCTCCAAGGCCGTGAGCATTTCCAACCCGCTCGCATAGGTCACAGTCTCCATGCCAGCAGAGCGGAGCAATCTCTCGAGGGCGCGCCGCACCGACACCTCGTCGTCGACGATGGCCACGCGTAGCACAGGTCCTTGCATCATTCATCTATTAGCGCGCGAGGTCGCGGCGGGATATTGGACCATGGTCCAATGAAAATCCACTATCGGAGGCCGCGTTCCATCATGCGGACGAGATCGGCCACCGAGTGCGCGCCCATTTTTGCCATCACCCGCCCGCGATGCACCTTGATGGTCTTTTCGACGGTGCCGAGCTCCGCGGCGATTTGCTTGTTGAGCCGGCCGGCCGCCACGAGGTCGAGCACCTCTCGCTCGCGCGGCGTAAGGCTTGCGAGGCGGGTGAGGATCGCGTCGCGCTCGGCCTGAGATGCTCCGTCGGCGCGATCGGCGCTCAGTGCCCGGCGCACCGCTGCGAGCAGATCGGCATCGTTTATTGGCTTGGTCAGGAAGTCGGAGGCGCCGCGCTTCATGGCCTGCGCGCACATTGGCACGTCGGCGCGGCCGGTGAGAAAAATGATCGGCAGCGTGTTACCCGCTTCCTTCAGCGCCTGCTGCACTTCCAATCCGTTGCGACCCGGCATCGCCATATCGAGCACGACACACGCAGGCCTCGCCGCCCCGCAACCGGTGAGAAACTCTTCCGCCGAGGCAAACGCGACCACCTCAAAACCGTCAGAGCGCAGCAGCCGTCCCAGCGCCCGCCGCACCGGCCCCTCGTCATCGACGATGAACACCGTCATGCCGTCTCACCCTCCAGCGCCAGCACGAAGAAGAATTCCGCCCCGCCGTCCTCGTGGTCAAGCAGCTCCAGCCGGCTTCCGTGGGCAGCCAGAATGGAATTACAGACCGAAAGCCCGAGGCCCATTCCGTGAGGCTTCGTCGTAAAGAACGGTTCGAAGATTTTCCCTTTCACTTCGTCGGAAATTCCCGGCCCGTGGTCGCGCACGCCGATCCGCACGCCACCGGCCGACAAGCTCGTGCTGACGCGCAGGCGTCTCTTTGCGTTGTCCATTTCGGATATGGCGTCCACCGCGTTGAAGACAAGATTCAGCAAAACCTGCTGGAGCTGCACGCGATCTCCCCGCACGCGCGGCGCCGACTCGCACAAGTCGGCCGTGACGACGATCTGGCGATTGAGCACGTCGCTGCGCACGAGGCGCAACGTGTCGTTCACGGGTGCGTTCACATCGAGCGGAACGCGCTGAATCTCCTCTTTGCGAAAAAGGGCGCGCAGGGAGCGGATCACTTCTCCCGCGCGCTGGTCGGCATCGACAATGTCCCGGAGAATCTCCGTGATCTCGCTGCGATCAAAGTCTGGCCGATCGAGGAATCGCAGCGCCGCCTGCGCGTTGCTCAGGATGGCCGTGAGCGGTTGGTTGAGTTCGTGGGCGAGCGAGCCCGAGAGTTCGCCGAGCATCGCGACGCGAGAGAGATGCGTCAGCTCGGCGCGCCGTTCATGAACTTCGTTCTCGGCGTTCTTCCGTTCGGTGACGTCCACCGACACGCCGTGCGCAAGGCGGAGGGCACCCCGGTCTCCGGCCTCGAAGCGGCCGTGCGAAGAAATCCACCGCACGCGAGCATCGGGGAGGACGATGCGATATTCCAAATCGTAGGTGTTATCGGATCGGGAAGTCGTCCTGAGAATCTGCTGAACCGCCGCCCGGTCATCGGGATGCACACGCATTAGCACATCCTCGAACGTCACCACCTCTGTCTTTTCGAATCCGAAAAGGCGGCGCCAGGTGTCAGACGCCCAGATCGCTCCCCCTGTCGGATCGCGAGTCCATACGCCAAACTTCGCCGCCTCGGCCGCGAGCATGAGGCGTTGTTCGCCTTCTCGCAGATCCGTGGTCAGCCGCTCGGCACGCAGGATGTCGCGTCCCAGCTCGAAACCCATCACGACCGCGACCCCGGCAAAGAAGAGACTGATGATGATCGGCGCCGTAATGATTCCCCAAAGCGTAAGGATCGCGGTGGCAGATGCCGCGACGACGAAGAAAACAATGGCGCCGCCAGCGGTGATTGCTCGCAGGCGTTCGCCGCGTTTCCACACCTGAATGCTCGCGTCGACGACGAAGACGATCAGCAGCACCAGAGCAAGCTGGGCAAGAAGCATCCATGGATTGCGGTCGCCGGTTCCCACGACGACCGGTTCCCCCAGGAACGTCATGTGATGCAAGGACGTGACGTGGCGGAAATTCAGATTTTCTCCGGTCGTGAAGTCGCAAACGAGTGCAACCGCCCGCAGAATGCAAACGGACCATGCAAGGGAAGGCTGACCGGCGCGCAGATAGGTGCGCACGAAGAAGACCATGGATACGATCGCCAGAAAGGATGGGACCTGATACCAGCGCGCGATCTCGCCCCACTGCGCGGGCGTCTTGGATTGCATCAATGCCAGGTCACCGAGCGCCATCAGGGCGGTGCCCAGAGCCATCAAGGCGAACCAACCGTTTGCAACGAGGTGACGGCGGGAAAGCCACACCATCCCGTAGATGATTCCGAGCATCGCCGACACCGCGAAGGCCATCGACCAGAGCGCCGTGACCCCGTTCATACCGCTCTCCAGAATGCTCGCCCTCGCCTCTTGGTGGAATGAGGCCCCGTCTCAAACTGACCCTTGATCATCGATTCCGGCAAACTCCCTACAATCTGGCCTGACAGGCGTCGAGCTTTCACTCCCTGAGCGGGATTGGACCAAGGTCCAATAGGCAGACCGAGCGACTCGTCGCTAGATCATACCGATGGTGCGCCGCCTTTTTTTCGCTCTGATCCTGTTCGCCGTGGGCGCAGTCCCCGCGTTCGCGGGAGTCCCAACGGCTTCCTCGCCGCACGATTTCCAGGTCGATCCTTACACTCCCGTGCGCGGCAGCACATTCGAGGTTGTGCCCGGAAAGAAATCCCCTTGGTCATTTACCCTCGAGCCCTACGGCTGGCTGCCCGGGCTGACTGGCGACGTCGGCGTAAAAGGTTTGCCCCTATCCCATGTCGACTTCAGCCCGAAAACTCTCCTCTCCAATCTCCAATGGGGCGCGTTCCTCAAAGGCGAAGCCCGTTATGGCCGTTGGGGGCTCATGGGCGATGGATTCTTCGTCGACATCCAGGCTGATGCCGACCCCTCCGGCCCGCTTTACCAGAGCGCAAATCTCACCGTGCAACAGGGCCTCGCCCAGCTTGCCCTCGCTTATCGCGTGTGGGAGGACTATCGCGGCTTCGTCGACCTCTACGTCGGAGCGCGTTATAATTATCTCGGTGTCAATCTCGACTCCGATCTCGACGAGAGCGGCATCAATACTGTTGGCGAAGATGCGAGTCAGCGTATATCCACCCGAGTGAAAGCTGCGACGAATGACTTCGTTTCCTCTCGCGCCGCCGCGATTTCGCAGCAGGTGAGTGCCGCGACGGAAAACCTGCGCGCCGCCGCTCAGCCGCAATTGAACGCCCTCCAACGCGAGATCGATCAAGCGATCCAGAACCGTAAGACGGCCGACATTGCCCGGCTCCAGATGGCGCAAGCCAGATTGCTGGACAAAGTTTCGGCTGGCATCGAGGCGGGCCAGCAGCAGATCGATGCCCTGCGTTTGCAGGCGCAGGACGATGTGAAGAAAACCGCCACCGATGCGCTCGTGCGGCGATGGGCCGACGTGCCGCGCGAAGTTCGCAAGATCGAGGACAGGCGTGAGCTCGCAAGGATCTTCAGTCCGGTTCATCGAGAGTTCGTCTCGCTTGTCCAGGCGCAGGCGCAGCAGCAGGTTGCCTCTGCGAAACAACAAGCCAGACAACTGCTCAACGATCAGGTTGTCGCGATCGCCACGCAGCGGGTCGATGCCGCGGAACAGGTCTTGAAGAAAAGCCTTCAGGCCGGAAGCAGGGAGGACAAAGCCGCTGCCCGGCGCCTCGTCGCGGCAGCCAATACGCGCCTCTCGAACGCGCAGGCCAAAAAGAACTCCGATGTCACTGCCGCGCGTGACGAAGCTGCCGCGGCGAAGAAAGCGGTCGCCCGGGCCGAGAAAAAACTCGCGAAGAAAATCTCCGATGAACTCGAAGACTCGCTGCCGACGAGCGCCGGCGGGAATGTGTGGTGGGTCGATCCCATCATCGGCGTTCGCGCCCAGGTCAATCTCACGCGCTGGCTCTTTCTTGCCACCCAGTGCGACGTCGGCGGTTTCGGCGCCGGTTCGCAGATCGCGTGGAACCTCAACGCGACGATTGGCGTCAACTGGACGCGTAACCTCTTTACCGAACTTGGCTACCGTTACTATTACGTCGATTACCAGAAGAGCGAACTCACTTACGAGATGGCCGAGGCGGGCCTCTTCATGGGTGTTGGCGTGAAATTCTAGCCGCGACTTTTTCTTATGAACTCCATCCGTATTCCATTCGCGCTCCTTGCGCTCACGGCGTTGCTCGGCGGCTGTGCCAACCCCATCAACCCGCTCGGGAAATTCGACCCGACGCCAAAGGCCCAGGGCATTTCGAAAGCAAAGCCGAACCAGAAATTCGCCTGGGGCATTTCGACCGCGAGCTATCAATACGAAGACCCCGCCGTGAAGTCCGGTGACAAAGATGATTTCTCGACGGACTGGGACGTGCTCGTTTCGCAGAAAAAGGCGCCGCCGCGCGGCAACGCGCTCTATAGCTGGAGCGACTTTGACAAGGACATCGCGGCGCTGAAAAAGATCAAGCCAACGCACTATCGCTTCAGCGTCGAATGGGCTCGGGTAGAGCCAAGGCCCGGCGTCTACAACGAGGCCGCCATTCGCGGCTACGTCGAGATGGCACGCAAGCTCAAGTCCATCGGCGTCGAGCCCGTCGTGTGTCTCTGGCACTTCACGTTCCCGGACTGGCTTTACGATCACAAGAACCCGGGCAACTCGAACTGGCTACACCCACTCGTCCGCTCACATTGGAACGCCTACGTTGCGAAAATGGTCACCGCGCTTGCGCCATATGTGACCTATTACGCGCCGCAGAACGAGCCGAACGGTCAAATTACCACGGCTTACATTGTCGCCCAGTGGCCGCCTGCGATGACGCTCGCCATTGGCCATTATTGGAAAGCCATCGATGCCAGCACGGCGATGTTTCGCGACTGCGCCGCCATCGTGAAGAAGATCAAGCCCTCGGCAAAGATCGTCAGTGTCGAGGCGCTCCCGTGGTGGCAACGCGCGCCGCTCGATCCGGGCGGCCTCATTTACAATACGATGATCCACGGCAACACGGATCACCTCGACCGTGTCTACGACGTCTGCGACATCCTCGGCATCAACTATTACTACTCGCAGGCGCCCGGCCCGATCTCGCTCCTCGCTGGCCCGTCCATGCGCGGCAAGCACTTCACGATGATGGGCTGGGACATCAACCCCGCAGGCCTCTACGACGAGATTGCCCGCGTCGCCAAGCGCTACGGCAAACCGATGATGATCACGGAGAACGGCATCGCCACGAAGAATGACGCCAAGCGCGAGTGGTATATGCAGAACCACCTCGCGGCCATCGGCCGGGCGATCCGCGACGGCTACGACGTGCGCGGTTACTTCGCCTGGTCGCTCGCCGACAACTACGAGTGGCACTGGGGCTACACGGCCACCTTCGGCCTCTCGCACATGGACCCCGCCACGAAGGACCGCGTGCTCAAGCCCTCGGCCACGTATTTCGCCGATACGATTCGCGCTCACGGTTCCGTTGGTTCGGTGACCACGATCAAGCCGCAATCTTCCTATCAACCAATGCCCAAGTGAGGCGATTGATTCCTCGTTCGCTTCAACGGTCGGCGGACGTCGGCGAATCGAGCAGAAGCTCTAGATTCTTCAGTCGGTCGGGGCGTTCAGGTTGCGAAAAAGCGAGAGGTCGTCTTCGGAGACGGGAACGATGCGCATCTGGCCCTCGGCGATGAGCTGGCGGAGAAGGCTCTGGAGTGATTTGTCCGGCAGCGCGAGATGCGCGCGGGCGGCAGGCAGGGCGGATCGCGGATAGACCGCACTCAGCGGCTGGAACAGGCCGTCGATCTCGGGAACGATGCCGCAGTCAGCGGTCGCCATTGCCGTCAGGCCGCGCAAATACGTGACGGACATCGCGGGAAGGTCGATGGCGAGGGCGAGGACGTTCGGGTGAGTCGCGGCTTCCAGCGCGGTGGCGAGGCCGCCGAGGGGGCCGTGATCTTTCACGACGTCTTCGGCCCAGCGAAAACCCGGCGGCAGCCATTCCGGTTGGGTGGGGGCGACGACGAGAAGGTCCTGGGCGAGCGACGCGAGGATGTCCGACTGGCGCTGCCACAGCGGGAGGCCATCGATCTCGAGCAGGCATTTGTCGCGGCCCATGCGGGTGGACTTTCCTCCGGAAAGCAGGGCGGCCGAGAGGAAAGTCATGAGGGGTCGACCCGGAGCGGGCCGGAGGTGAGAATGCGGGCGCGCAGGCCGCCGCGACCGCGGAGGAATTCCTCGGCGCCGGGGGCAAAGGCCTCGTCCATCCATGCGCACGGGCTGCACTCGGCCGCGCCGAGGAAGCGCACGCCCTGCACCTCGAACTCCTGGCCGACGAGGCTGTTGAGGTCGACATCCCGGGTAATGACGTTGCGTCGGTAGACGCTCGGCGGCTTGTCCGCGATGGCCATTGCCTCGCAGAGGGCATCGTGCACTTCGCCGGAGAAGAAAGTGATCTGGCCCGGGTAGTCGGCCTTGTGGTCGAAGAAGCGATCGCCGCGGAGGCCGCGTCCCGCGACGCATTCCGCGGTGGGCACCGCGACGACATCATGGGCGCCGGCGGGGCGTCCGTAATGGCCGAAGAAATTGTGGCCCGGTGAAAGGTAGATCGCGGTTATCTGCACGGGACAAGCTACGGCAAAAATCCCCGCCGCGCACAAGTTCTGCAACGTGGCGGGCGGGGATTCGGGTGCCAGGAAACGAGGCAGCTATTTGCTGCCGACAGGGATATTCGCGACCGGGACTTTCAAGCTGGCGCCGGTCTTCATGTGGGTGGAGTAGAGCGTGAGTCCGACGAAGGCGAGGCCGCCCACGAGATTGCCAATGACGGTCGGAATTTCGTTCCACAGGAAGTAGTCACCCCAGGTGAAATGGCCGCCGAGCAACAGGCCGGACGGGAAGAGGAACATGTTCACGATGGAGTGTTCGAAACCCATGTAGAAGAAGACCATGATGGGCATCCACATCGCGATGACCTTGCCGGACACGCTGGTGGACATCATGGCGGCGACGACGCCGGTGGAAACCATCCAGTTGCAGAGGACGCCGCGGATGAAGAGCGTGAGCATGCCGCCCCAGCCGTGAGCGGCGTAGCCGACCGTGCGGGATTCGCCAATGGTTCCGATCTTCTGGCCGACGACGTTCGGCGCCTCGGTGAAGCCGTAGGTGAAGACGATGGCCATCATCACGGCGACGGTGAAAGCGCCGGCGAAGTTGCCGAGGAAGACGAGCGTCCAGTTACGCATGACGCCGCCGACGGTGACGCCGGGACGTTTGTCGAGCAGGGCCAGCGGCACGAGCGTGAAGACGCCGGTGAGCAGGTCGAAGCCGAGGAGATACAACAGGCAGAAGCCGACCGGGAACAACACGGCGCCGGCGAGCGGTTGGCCCGTCTGGACGGTAATGGTCACGGCAAACGCCGCCGCTAGGGCCAGAATGGCGCCGGCCATGTAGGCGCGGATCAGCGTGTCGCGGGTCGACATGAAGACCTTCGATTCTCCGGCATCGACCATCTTTTTGACGAACTCAGAAGGAGCGAGATAGGACATGATTTGCTTTCGGTTGAGGTTGCGTGCGGGTTGCGTCGGGGGAGAGTGTTGCCCGGTCACCGCCCGTCAGCGAGGCGACCATGTCGAGACAGCCGGAAATGATTTTTTCGTTGTGATGAATCCGATTCATTTTCACCCGGCGGAGAGCTTGACCGCGCAGGCCTTGTAGGACGGCTGGCGCGAATGGGGATCGAACGACGGGAAAGTGAGCTGGTTCACCTCGCGATAGTGCATCGGGATGAAGATCTGGCCGGGCTGCACGGTTGGCGTGAGAAAGGCCGTGGCCGTAATGGCGCCGCGTCGCGACGAGACGCGCACGGGGCTGTTCGGGCCGATTCCGAGGCGCTCGGCGTCCGCGGGGTTCATCTCCACGTAGCAATGCGCGGGGTAGAGCTTGCGCAGGACGTCGGATTTTCCCGTGCGCGTGTTCGTGTGCCATTGCGAGGAGGTGCCGCGACCGGTGAGGAGGAGGAAGCCATATTCGGCATCCGTTGGCTCGGCCATGGCCCGCGGCTGGTCGAAGAGAAAGCGGGCGCGCCGGTCCGGCGTGAAGAAATTGCCGTCTTCGAACAGCCGCCGCTCCGCGGCCGAGGGGCCCCCGGCCGTGCGCGGCCACTGGATGCCTCCGGCGTCGTCGATGGCGCGGTAGTCCTCGATGCCGGTGAATTCGCAGGGCTGGTCGCGGGAGACTTCCTTGAGGATCTGGAAGGCGGCCTCGGGCGACTGCCATTTCGCAAACATGTCGCCGCAGCCCCAGTATTCGGCAACGAGCCGGAAGATGTTGAAGTCGGAGAGGGCGAGGCCGGGAGCGCGGCGGACTTTCTTGATGACGCCGATGCGGCGCTCGGAGTTGATGAGCGTGCCGTCCTTCTCGCCCCAGCCGGCGGCGGGCAGGAAGAGATCGGCGCGCTGCACGGTTTCCGTGGTGGGATACATGTCCTGCACGACGAGGAGGTCGAGCTTGTCGAGCAGGGCGTTGAACTTGTTGTGGTCGATCCACGAGTGCGAACCGTTCGTCGCGATCACCCACAGGGCCTTGATCTTCCCGGTCGCGATGCCCGCAACGATCTCGTCGTAAGCCAGCGATGGCTGCTGCGGAATGGTGCTTTCGTCGATGCCAAGAATGCCGGCGATTTTCGCGCGGTCATCGGCGCGGGTGACGTCGTGGCCGCCGAGCAGGCTGGTGATGTTTCCGAAAACGCGCGAGCCCATCGCGTTGCACTGGCCGGTGATCGAATTCGCACCGGTGCCAGGCCGGCCGATGTTGCCGGTCATGAGCGCGAGATTGATGATGGCCTGCGCCGTGCGCGTGGATTCGTGGCCCTGGTTGACGCCCATCGTCCACCAGAAAGAGACCCGCTTGCCTTCGGCGATGATGCGGGCGAAGGACCAGAGGGCGTCGGCGGTGAGGCCGGTCTCCGCGCACACGCGGTCGGTGGTGAACTGCGGCAGGAATTCCGCAAACTCCTCGAACCCGGTCGTGTGCACGGCGATGTAATCGCGGTCGATCCACCCGCTCGCGATGAGGATGTTTGCGAGGCCGTAGAGCAGCGTGAGGTCGCTCTTCGGAAGGATGGCGAAGTGCTCCGTGGCGGCCATCGCGGTCTCGGTGCAGCGGGGATCGACGACGAGGATCTGCGGGTGGTGTTTGTTGCGCATCACGCGCTGCCACATGATCGGATGGGCGATGCAGGGATTCGCACCGATGAAAACGAGGACATCGGACTCTTCAAAATCCGCGTAGGTGAAGGGCGGCGCGTCGAAGCCGAACGACTGCTTGTAGGCGACGTGCGCGGTGGCCATGCACTGGCGCGTATTGCTATCGCAGTGGATGAAGCCCATGCCGAACTTGAAGAGACAGCCAAGGAGGGCCATCTCCTCGGTCGTCACCTGGCCGGTGCTGAGGAACGCGACGGACTCCGGGCCATGCTCGGTCTTGATCGCCTGCAGCCGGGAGGTGAACAGGCGCATGGCCTCGTCCCAGTCCGCGGGCTCGAGAGGGCCGCCGCGGTGTTTGCGGATAAGCGGCGTGGTGCCGCGATCCGGCGCGCTGAGCGGGGCGAGCGCCTCCCAGCCCTTCGGGCAGGCCATTCCCATGTTCACGGGATACTCGGCGTCCGCGCTGAGGTTTACGGCCTCGCCGTCCCTGAGGTGGACGTTCAATCCGCAGCCGGTGGAGCAGAATCCGCAGACGGTCGTCGTCGTCGCGTCCGGTGCGAGGCGGGCGGGAATCTGGCCGAGCCCGAAGTCACCGGGCTTGCGAACGAGTTCCTCGGTGAGGGGGCCCTTCCAGGCGCGGATGCGGAGATCGGGCGGCGAGAGTTTCATATTCCTCGAGGCATGCGCAGTGCGACCACCGCGCTGAAAAAGGTGTAGCGCTCGGCAACCTGCGCGAGCACCGCGAGCCCGAGGGCGAGCGGGGCGGCGGCGAGCGCAGTGGCCGGCGCGATGACGAGCGTGATCCAGAGGACGAGCGACAGCCCGACCAGCGCGAGGCGCAGGCGGGAGACCGCCGGGAGCAGCTCGTAAATGATGCGCGACGAAGCGTGAGTCGGAGCGGCGGGATCGCGCAGCGCGCGGCGGTCGTGGGCGAGCTCCCAGACGAAGAGGGCGCCCTGCAAAAGCGCGGCGAGGGCGGCGCTGATTCGCATTGCCATCGAGAAATCCGCGGGCTGCACGAACGTCGATGCGACGAGCACGAGCGGCACGGAGGCGGCGCCGAGCGTGAGTGCCGCGCCATAGAATTTTGGCGCGGTGAGCGACGGCTTCCAATAGGCGCGGCGGGTGTCCACGTAGATCATCACCGAAGTGAGGATGGCGACGAAGCCCATGAACGCGGCGCCGACGGCGGCTGCGGCCGCCATCCACGTGGCGGGCAGGAACCATGCGGAGGCGGCGGCAACGATGGCGGCGCCGGGGAGGGCGCTGAAGGCGAGGATCTCGCGGCTCATCCACGAGGTGCGCAGGCCGAGGAAGAATCGCCATGCGCCCATTGGCCGGCCGAGGTGGAAGACCGCGGCGAAGAGGCCGAGATTGAGCGCTCCGAAGCCGAGAACCGCGAGGCCGAAGCTGGCGTAATCGAACGCATGCGAGCCGGTGAGGGCGAGCGCGGCCTGCGCGGCGAACATGCCGACGGCGAGCTGCGTGAGCACGAGCATGATGATGAGCGGCCAGTGCGGGTGCTCGAGATGCAGCGCGAAGGCGTCGGCGGGCAGGGCGTTCGCCGGGATGGGGCGCTTCGACGTATAACGGGTGGTCGGCTTCGTGTAGCTGGAGTCGTAGGCGCCGGGCAGCATCTGCGCGCCGGGCTGGGCGGCGGCGGTGACTTCGGCGACGTCGACGAACTGGATGGTGATGGCCTCGTGCGGGCAGGCCTGCACGCAGGCCGGAGCTTCGCCGACGGCAAGCCGCTCGTGGCACATGTCGCACTTGCGGACAATGCCGAGACGTTCCGAATATTTCGGCACGTCGTAGGGACATTTCATCGTGCAGTATTGGCAGCCGATGCACTGGTCATCGAGGTGCCGCACGATGCCGGTCTCGGCATCCTTGTCGTAGGCGGCGACGGGGCAGCCCTCAAGGCAGCCGGGCTCCGCGCAATGGTGGCAGGCGGTCGTGACGGTCTGCTGGTAGGGCTTCTGCGCCTGGTGGCCGAAAAGCGTGCCGACATCGCGCCACGTCTCCTCGTCCTCGAGGCCGTTGAGCGAATGGCAGGCGCTCACGCAGGCCTTGCAACCGGTGCATTTGTCGAGGTCGACGGCGAAGGCGTATTGCTGGCCGGGCGCCGGTTTGCTGAGCGGAATGAGGTCGCGGTAGTATCTGGCCTGCGCGGGAAAGTCGGCGCGGGCGTGCTTTTGCGAGAAGCGCTCGACGGCGGTGAGCTGCCGCTGCTCGGCCAGGAGCTGATCGATCAACGTCATCTCGCCGGCGGGTGCCAGCGACAGGAGCGCATCGGATCGAGAGTGGGCAGCGGCGGGCGTCGACATGAGATCAGCTCCACGAAATCACCACTTTTTGTAGGGCGGGAATTTTCCGGCCTCCGGCGCGTCGAGCGTGTTCTCGCCGAGGCAGGCGGATGTCGTGAAAACGGGCGACAGACCCGCGGCCTGCGCGATGGTGGCCCAGGTGACGGCCTTGGTTTTCTTGGCGGCGAGGATGGCCGCGGTCATTTCGGGCTTGTTCATAGACTCAGTAGACGTCGCGCTGGTAGCGCTTGTCGGTTTTGAGTTTGGCGACGTAGGCGGCGGCCTCCTCGGGCGACTTGCCGCCGGCGGTTTCGATGACCTTGTGCAGCGCGATGTCGACATCCTTGGCCATGCGCGAGGCGTCGCCGCAGACGTAGAAATGGGCGCCTTCCTCGAGCCAGGCGTAGAGCTCGGCGGCGTTCTCGGCCATGCGCTGCTGCACGTAGATCTTCTCGGCCTGATCGCGCGAAAACGCGGTGCTCAGCTTCGTGAGGTGGCCGCTCGCGAGCATGGCGTCCATCTCGTCCTTGTAGAGAAAGTCGGTGGATGCCTTCTGGTCGCCGAAGAAGAGCCAGTTCCTGCCCTTGGTGCCGACGGCCTGACGGTGATGGAGGAACCCACGGAACGGCGCGATGCCGGTGCCGGGGCCGACCATGATGATCGGCGTGTCTCCGGAGGCCGGCAGGCGGAAGCCCTTCGAGACATGCACGAAGACGGGCACGGGGCCGTTGGCGCGATCGGCCAGAAAGGTCGAGCAGACGCCCTTGCGCTTGCGGCCGAAGCTGTCGTAGCGCACGGCTGCGACGGTGAGGTGGACCTGGTCGGGAAAGGCGTCGAGGCTGGACGAAATCGAGTAAAGCCGCGGCTGCAGCTTCTTGAGGTGTGAGACGAAGTCGCGCGGCTCGAACGTGACGCTCGGAAAATCCGTGAGCAGGTCGACGATCTCGCGGCCCCAGAGGTATTTCGAGAGCGCCTCCTTCGCCTCGGGCGCCATGAGATCGGCGAGCGTTTTATCGGCGCTGCGCTCGGCGACGACCTTCAGCAGCGAGGCAGGAATCTTCGTGATCTCGTAGTGGCGGAGCAATGCGGTCCGCAGGGAGGCCTCGGCGCCGTCGGGCGTGGGCACGGCTTCCTCGCCGTCGCGGTTCAGCGCGTGAAGCAGGTCGTCGACGAGGGCGGGGCAATTTGTTGGCACGACGCCGAGGGCGTCGCCGGGCGTGTAAACAAGACCCGATCCGGCGAGCGAGATTTCGTAATGCCGCGTCTCTTTCGCGGATTCGTCGGCGGTGAGCTTGCGATTCGTGACGAGCGTCGCGGGAAAGGGATTTTTCTTGGAGTAAGCGATCTCGACGGGTGCGGCTTCGGCTTTTTCCGCGACGCCCGTGGCCATCTTGTCGGGCGCGGGTGACGGCGTGGTGGATGACGTTTCGATCGCTTCGAGCACGGCGAAGACGCCCTCCTGCCACGCGGCGGCGGCTTCCTCGTAGGCGACGTCGCAATCGACGCGCTCGTAGAGTCGCTTTGCGCCCAGGGCCTCGAGGCGGGAGTCGACCTCCGCGCCGAATTTGCAGAACTGCTCGTAGTTCGTGTCGCCGAGCGCGAGGACGGAGTATTGGAGATTCGCGAGAGCGCCGTCTCCGGCGGCAAGGATCGCCTCGTGGAAATCGACCGCGTTCGAGGGCGGCTCGCCGTCGCCGAAGGTGCTCGTGACGATGAGGGCGAATTGCTCCTTCGCGAGGTCGGCGAGCTTGATCTTGTCGAGGCCGATGGCCTTCGACTCGAATCCGCGCTTCACGGCGGCTTTCGCGATGAGCTTCGACAGCGCCTCGCAGTTTCCGCTCTCGGAGCCGAAGTAGATGTTCACGACTTTCTTCGCAGCGACGGGCTCGGCGGCGGGTGCTCCCCCGGAATACAGGCCGGCGAGGAAGCCGTTGAGCCACGCGCGCTGGGCGGGCGTGAACGGGGCGGTGTCGGGAATATAGGGTGCGATGCTCATGGTTTTACGCGGAGAAGAATTCCTGGAGTTCCTTCACGCTGTGGCGTGCGGTGAAATCGGCGAAGGCTTCGTGGGAGTCGCGCTTGACGAGATAGGTTTTCAAGACGCCCTCGAGGAGGGCGGGAATCTCGGAAAATGGAATGCCGGTGAAGACCTGGCGGCCGATGGTCTGTCCGCCGATGCACTTGCCGCCAAGGATGACGTGGTAGCCCTCGACCTGCTCGCCGTGATGCGTGACTTTCGTGCCGACGAGTCCGATGTCGCCGATGTAATGCTGCGCGCAGGAGTTCGGACAGCCGGTGAGATGAATGTTGATCGGGCGGTCGAGGTGCACCTTTTTCTCGAGGTAGCGGGCGAGTTCCACGCCCTGCTCCTTCGTGTGGCTCTGCGCCCATTTGCAGCCGGTGGCGCCGGTGCAGGCGACGAGGCCGCCCATGACGGACGAGGATTCGTGATGGTAGCCCATGCGGACGAGGCTGCGTTTCACGGTCTCGACGAATGCATCGGGCACGTCGGGAATGACGACGTTCTGCCACACGGTGAGGCGGAGTGCGCCCGAGCCGTAGTTCTCCGCGAGGTCGGCGAGGCGGCGCATCTGGCGCACCGTCATTGTGCCGACGGGCATCGCGACGCCGATGTAGTTTTTCTGCGGCTGCTTCTGCTTGTAGACGCCGAGGTGGCCGTGCGCGACGGGCGGCTGCGGCAGCGAGCAATCCCCGAGAGGCAGCTTCTGCAGCGGGAAGGCGAGCTTCTTCTCGACCTCTTCCATGAAGCGGTCGGTGCCCCATTTATCGATGAGGTATTTCAGGCGCGCCTTCTTGCGGTTCGTGCGGTCGCCGTTCTCGTTGAAGACGCGGACGATCGCCGCGGCGACGGCCACGGAATCCTGCGGCCGGATGATGTAGCCGGTGTCCTTCGCAAACTGTTCGTGGCCGGTGATGCCCGCGAGCTGCACGCGGAAGTAGATGCCGGGTTCGACCGCCCTGCCCTCGCCGACCTTCACGGCGATGAAGCCGATGTCGTTCGTCTCGGTCGCGGTGCCGATGGCGCCGCCGCCCTCGAACGAGATGTTGAACTTGCGCGGCAGGCCGTAGAGGTCGCGGTTGTTGAGAATGTAATAATGCAGGCCCTTCGCCATCGGCCGCGTGTCGATGAGCTCGGTCGGATCGATGCCGGCGGTCGCGGGGCAGGTGATGTTGCGCAGATTATCCACGCCGGAGCCGCGGGCGGTGAGGCCGATCTCCTGCAGCTTGTTGAGGACATTGATGATGTTCTTCGGCGCGATCTCGCGGATCTGGAGGTTCGACCGCGTCGTGACGTGCGCGTAGCCGCCCCCCCAGTCCTGCGCGATGTCGGCAAGGCCGCGCATCTGCGCGGAGGTGAGTTCGCTGCCAGGCGTGCGCAGGCGCAGCATGAACGACTCCTGCGCCGGCCCGACGTAGAACAATCCGTGAAAACGGAACATGAACGTGTTGCGCTTGTCGGGGAGCTGATTCGCCTCGGCGTGGGCGACCATCTTGTCCCAGCAATCGAGGCCGTTCTCCTCGTATTTCCAGATCTCCTGCTCGCACAGATCCTCGAGCGGGGTGCCGAAGACGCTGGGCGGCTCGGCGGCGGCATTCGGCACCCCCGAGGCGGCGTCGCTCGTGAGGAGGCCGCTGGACAGATGCCCGGCAAAGGGCCGGCAGGCGGTCGCGGCGAAGAACCCCTGGAGGTATTCCTTCTGCTCGGCGCTGAACGGAAGATTGTCGGGAAGCGTGGGTGATTCGTTCATGGCTTGGCGGCGTGGTTCAGTCGGCGTTCACGGGGGAACCAAAGCGCTCGTAGAGGAACTCGAGGATGTTGTTGCGAAGCGTGTAGTAGTCGGGATCTTCGGCGATCGCCGTGCGCGAGCGCGGCCGCGGAAAGGGCACCGTAAAAACTTCGCCGACGGTCGCGGCGGGACCGTTGGTGAGCATGACGATGCGGTCAGCGAGCAGGATGGCCTCGTCGATGTCGTGCGTGATCATCACGACGGTGGTGCGGTGGGCTTCCCAGATTTCGAGGAGCTGATCCTGGATCTCCTCACGGGTGAGGGCGTCGAGCGCGCCGAAAGGTTCATCGAGCAGCAGGACCTTGGGCCGAATGGCGAGAGCGCGGGCGATGGCGACGCGCTGCTTCATGCCGCCGGAGAGTTCTCCGGGGCGTTTGCCGGCGCTCGGCGTGAGGCCGACCATCTCGAGATGGCTGTCGGTGATCGCGGCGCGCTCGGCCTTCGAGGCCTTCGGCATCGTTGCGTCGACGGCGAGGCGCACATTCTCGGCCGCCGTGAGCCACGGCAGCAGCGAGTAGTTCTGGAAAACCATCATGCGATCCGGTCCGGGGTCCGTGACTTCCTTGTTCGAAAGGATGACGCCGCCCTGGCTGGCGCGGCTCATCCCGGCGATGGCGTTCATCAGCGTGGACTTTCCGCAGCCGGAGTGGCCGAGCAGGACGATGAATTCGCCTTCGGCGATCTTGATCGTGATGTCCTTGAGGATACAGGCGGGCGGACCGCCGGCCCGGCCCGGGTAGGTCTTCGAGAGATGGCTGATTTCGAGGAAAGCGGACATGGGATCAGGCAGGATTCAGGTTGGCTTCGTCGAGGGGCGCGGCGGATTTGTAACCGAGGTCCGGCACTGGCAGATCGAGCGCGCGAAGGGCGTCGAGGTAGGGCGCCTCGGGGTAGACCTGGTCGATGACCGCGCGGGGATCGGCGGGCATGGTGACGATGTCCCAGCGGGCCAGCTGCTCGAGCACGTCGAGCGCCTCGGACTTGAGCGGGTGATTCGCGCCGTCGCGGGAGAAGATGTTGAAATCCGGAACCGCGCCGGTGCGGCCGAAGCCGTAGTCGTAGGTGCCATCGAGGCCGCGTGCGCTGTAGACGGGATCGGCGTTGACGTATTCCTTGCGGGAAATCATCTCGATGAGCGGCTCGCGATAAGCGATGCCGTCGCACCAGGCGCAGGCCTCGATGAGAGCCTTGATGATCGCGCGATGCTGCTCGGGATGGGCGTCAGCCCAGGCCTTCGTCGTGCCGAGCACCTTCTCCTGGTGGCCGGGAAAGATGTCGAGGTCGGTCGCCACGACGTAGCCGAGGCCTTCGTGAACGGCGCGCGCATTCCACGGCTCACCGACGCAGTAACCATCGATGTTGCCGGCGGCGAGATTCGCGACCATCTGCGCGGGCGGCACGGCGATGATCTCGACGTCCTTGTCGGGATCGATGCCGCCGCCCGCCAGCCAGCTGCGGAGCAGAAGGTTGTGCATGGACGTCGGGAACACGACGCCGAAGATGAGCTTGCGATGATCGGGATCGCGGCGGTCGAGGTGCGTGCGGAGATCGGCGGCGGAGTGGATGCCGAGCTCGTGGAAGGCCGATGCCAGGGTGATGGCGTTGCCGTTGCGGCTGAGAACCATCGAGGCGACGAGCGGATGCGGGGCAACGCCTTCGCGACCGATCGTGCGACCAAGCGGCATGCCGGCGACCATCGCGGCGAGGTCGAGGCGACCTTCGACGATGCCGTCGAGAATGGCCTTCCAGCTCGGCTCGCGGCTGAGCGTCACCTCGACGCCATTCTTTTCGAAGAGCCCGCGTTCGTGCGCGACGACGAGCGGAGCGCAGTCGGTGAGCGGGATGAACCCGATGGTGATCGCCTTCTTTTTCGCGGGCTCCGCAGTCTTCTTCGACTTCTTGTGCTTGTTGAGGAAGTAAAGCAGCTCGTTCCGCTGGCGGTAGTAATTGGGATGCTTGATCGCCTCGGCGCGAGTGCGCGGGCGTGGCAGACCAACCTTCATGATCTCGCCGACCTTCGCGGCGGGGCCGTTCGCCATCATGACGATGCGGTCGGAGAGCAGGAGCGCTTCCTCGACGTCGTGCGTGACCATGAGGACGGTGATGCGGTGCGCCTCCCAGATTTGCAGGAGCTGCTCCTGGAGACGGCCGCGGGTGAGGGCATCGAGCGCGCCGAACGGTTCGTCGAGCAGAAGCACCCGAGGCTTGGTGACGAGCGCGCGGGCGATGCCGACGCGCTGCTTCATGCCGCCGGAGATTTCGCCCGGCAGCTTCGCGGCGGCGGGCATCAGCGACACCATGGCGAGGTGCTCTTCCACCATCGCGGCGCGGTCGTTCTTCGAAAGGCCGCCGTGCACGGCGTCCACAGCGAGGCGCACGTTGTCGCGCACTGTCAGCCACGGCAGCAGCGAGTGGTTCTGGAAGACGAACATCCGGTCGGGCCCGGGCTGGGTGACGCTTTTCCCGCCGACGGTGATGCGACCGGCGTCGCAGAGGTGGAAGCCGCCGACCATGTTGAGCAGCGTCGACTTGCCGCAGCCGGAGTGGCCGATCAGCGAAACGAACTCGCCTTCCTCGACCGTGAGATCGACGCCGCGCAGGGCCTCGAAGACTTTGCCGTCGGGGGACCGGAAGGTCTTGCCCGCATTCTGGATTTCAATGAAGGGCATGGCGCTTTTCCGGGTTGATCAATGGGCGCTCGCTCCGCCGTCGAAGCTGACGAATCGCTGGAGCAGGACCATGAGCTGGTCGAGCAGGAAGCCGACGATGCCGATGATGAAGACCGCGACGAAAATCTGCGCCAGCGTGCTGCTGGAGCCGTTCTGATACATGTCCCAGATGAACTTCCCGAGGCCGGGATTCTGCGCGAGCATCTCGGCGGCGATGAGCACCATCCAGCCGACGCCGAGCGAGAGACGCAGGCCGGTGAAGATGAAGGGCAGGGCGGACGGGATGATGATTTTCCACACGCGGGTCCAGGCATTGAGCTTGAGGACGCGGGCGACGTTGAGGTGATCCTTGTCGATCGAGGCGACGCCGACCGCGGTATTGATGAGCGTGGGCCAGAGCGAGCAGACGGCGACGGTGATCGCCGAGCTGAGAAAGGCCTTCTCGAACATCGGGTCCTTCGGGTTGTAGAGCGCGCTGACGAGGATCATCACGATCGGCAGCCAGGCGAGCGGCGAGACGGGTTTGAAAATCTGGATGAACGGCGCGATGGCGCTGTTGAACCATTTGCTGGAGCCGGCCAGGATGCCGACCGGGATCGCGATGATCGACGCGAGCATGAAGCCGAAGAACACGGTCTTGATGCTGGTGAAGACCTGGTCGATGATCGTGGGCTTGCCGGCGTATTTGCGGGCGGGGTAGGTGCGATCGGGAAACTTCTTGAGGTAGGCGGCCTTCTTCCCCGCGAGGTCGATGTAGAACTGCTTTTCCTTCCCGCGCTCCTCGAGGTGCGCGTTCCAGAGATTCACGGCCTCCTTCCACGTGGCGACGGGGCCGGGGATGGAGCCGAAGCTGACCTTGATGCTGCTCGCGACGAGCGACCAGGCGACAAGGAAGATGATGAACGCGAGAAGCGGAGCTCCGAACTTCTGGAGCGCGGCGGTGATCTGCGCGTTGTATTTTCCCCCACGGGCGGGCTGCTGGGTCGGCGCCGCCTCGGTGGCGGCGGGCGCGGACGTGGCGATGGCTTCGGCAACTTTTTCCATGATGGTGTTGTTGGGCGTTCGATTCTTTTCGAGAGGCAGAGTGAGGCGCGCTGGCGCCCGGGGGAGAACGTCTGCGCGCCCACCCGCTTCCCTATGAAGAGCTTATTTTAAGCCAACCTTCAGCGACTTGAGGTAGGCGTTGGGTTGTTTGCCGTCGTAGGTGACGCCGTCGATAAATTCGCTGGTGGCCGGGCGATAGCCGTCGGTCTTCGGAATGTCGCTGTCGGTGAGATGTCCGTCTTCCTGCAGGGATTTCGCCGCGGCGAGATAAACGTCCGGGAGATAAATCTTCTTCGCGGTCTCGGCATACCATTCGTCCGGCTTCGAGTCGGGGATCTGGCCCCAGCGGCGCATCTGCGTGAGATACCAGATGCAATCGCTGTAGAAGGGATAGGTCGCGTTGTAGCGGAAGAAGACGTTGAAGTCGGGCAGCTCGCGGACGTCGCCGGGAGCGTATTCGAACGTGCCGGTCATGCTGTTCGCGATGACCTTTTCGTCGGCGCCGACGTATTGCGGCTGCGAGAGAATCTTGCAGGCTTCCTTGCGATTTTCCGTGCTGTCATCAAGCCATTTGCAGGCGCGGATGAGGGCCTTCACGATGGCGATGTGCGTCTTGGGATTTGCCTTCGCCCAGGCTTCGGAGACGCCGAACACCTTCTCGGGATTGTTCTTCCAGATCTCGTAGTCGGTGATGACCGGGACGCCGATTTTCTTGGCGACGGCCTGCTGGTTCCAGGGTTCGCCGACGCAATAGCCTTGGATGGTGCCCTGCGCCAGCGTGGCGGGCATCTGCGGCGGCGGCGTGACGCTGAGGAGCACGTCGGCATCGGTCGTGCCGGTGGTGTCGCCGTTCGTGTAGTAGCCCGGGCTGATGCCGGCGGCGGCGAGCCAGTAACGGAGCTCGTAGTTGTGCGTGGAGACGGGGAACACCATGCCGAATTTCAGCGGCGTGCCGGCGTCCTTATATTCCTTCGCGATCCTGGCGATCGTCTCCGCGGTGATCGGATGCTCGGGCTTGTCTTTCGCAAGAGCCGGATCGAGCGCCTTCATCTTCTCCCAGATCTCGTTGGAGACGGTGATGCCGTTGCCATTGAGATCCATGCTGAACGCCGTGACGACCGGAGCCTTGGTGCCGATGCCGATGGAGGCGCCGATCGGCTGACCGGCGAGCATGTGCGCGCCGTCGAGCTCGCCGCTGATCACGCGGTCGAGAAGCACCTTCCAGTTCGCCTGGGCCTCGATTTCGACGAAGAGTCCCTCGTCTTCGAAGAAGCCTTTTTCCTTCGCGATGACGAGCGGCGCGCAGTCGGTGAGCTTGATGAAGCCGAGCTTCAGCTCGGGCTTTTCGACGTCGAGAGGCGCGGCGAAGGCCGGAAGAATTCCGCACGCTGCCAGAGCGGCGAGGGCGGAGCCGCGGAACAGTCGGCCTAAAAGTGTCGTTGTGGGTCGTTTCATGATGTGGGTCTTAGTTGGTGATGGAGTTGCTCTTGCGGGTCGGGGCGGGCGATGAAGGCACCGGAGGGGAGGGGAAATCGACGTCGTGAAAGGCGTCGAGGCAGGCGCGGCGCTGCGCACCGTCCAGAGGAGCGACGCCGGAGCAGGACAGGGCGTCGAGGAGCCAGAGGGCACGATCCCGGGTGGCGCGATTGGCGTCGTTGCGGGAAAAGATCACGAAGGGCCTGGTCTCCGGATCCTGATCGGCACCGCGCCTGAGCGGCCCGACGAGGGCGTTCGCGAGAACGTCCCGGTCCATGGGGAAGAGCCGGCGGGAATGCATGAGATCGACGGCTTCCGCACGTCCGTCCGGGGTGTCGCAATGGCGGCAGGCTTTCACGATCGTCTGGCGCAGGACGGCGTATTCTTCGCTGCGGCGCTGGCGCAGGTCGTCGTCGACGACCAGGACCTTTTCCGGATGCGCGGGCTCGAGCGTTGCGCTCGTTGCGGCGATCCATCCCTCTCCCGCGAGAGCCGCGGCGGAGTTCCAGGGCTCACCGACGCAGAATCCGTCGATGTGGCCTTCCTTCATGTGCTCGCCAACGAGCGGAGGAGGGAGGACGGTGATGCGCACGTCGCGCTCGGGATCGATCCCGGCGGATTTGAGCCATTTGCAGAGCAGAAGGGAGTGCGAGGCAAACGGAGAAACGATGGCAAACACGGGCTTCCGCGGGGCTTCGCTGCGGAGCAGTTTGCGAAGGGAAACGGCATCACGAACGCCCTTGGCCCACAGCCGGCGAGAGAGCGTGATGGCGTTGCCCTGAAGATTGAGCACGAGATCGGTGCTCACCGGCCGTGGCCGGGAATGAGTCCCGCAAAGGATCGAGAACAACAGGCCGCCTGGGGCGTGCGCGGCATCGAGTTCGCCGAATGCGACTTTCTCCCGGATGGAGCCCCAGCCGAGTTCCCGCTCGAGGCGCACCTGCAATCCGGCATCCTGAAAAAGCCCAAGGGCGTCGGCCATCAGCAAAGGTGCGGCGTCCGACAGCGGCACGTAGCCAATGCGGATCGTCGTCGCGGAGAAGCGGATGTCCGAAGCTCTCGCCTTGCGGGGTCGCTTGGATTTCTCGGTCGTCATGCGGTCAATCTGCCCTCGGCGGCCGCCGGGCGAGAGTTCATTATCATGAAAACAATGATTGTTTTTACGAAAAAAAATGAATCGTATGCATGAATGGCTCTGGATGTGGACATTCGACTCCTGCGTGTTTTTGCCACCCTGGCCCGGGTGGGAAGTCACACGCGCACGGGAGAAATCCTGGGGCTGACGCAATCCGCGATCAGTCACGGCATCAAGCGACTCGAGGATCAGCTGGGCTGCGCGCTCGTCTATAAAAAGGGGAAGACGACGCACCTCACGCCAGAGGGGCGGCATTTTCTGGGGCAGGTGCTGCGCATCCTCGAGAGTCTCGATCGGGCCACGGAATCCGTATCCGGGCGCGGCGAATCCCGGACGAAGCTGACCGTGGCGCTGAGCGCCTCGATGGCGCAGGCGATCCTCGCGCCGGTGTTGCGCGAATTCCGGGAATCCTACCCCGCCATTTCGCTCGGGATTCGCCTCGAGGACACGCCTGCTGCGGTTCAGCTCGTCGAGGAGGGGCTCGTGGATCTTGCCATTGTCATCGATGGCACCCTGCCGCCGGGTCTGAAAACGCGTCCCCTTTTTCGAGATCAGCTCGAGCTGGTCTTTTCGGCGCGCCATCCCTGGGGCGACAAATCTCATCTCACGGCCGGCGATTTGAAGGACGAGCACTTCCTCCTCTATCAACGCAACAGCGTCACCTTTCAGCGCACGGAGGATTTCTTTCTGGGAAGCGGCGTCCGGCTTAACTCCTACGTGGAGATTCCGAGCTTCGAGATCATGAAGCAGCTCGCCCAGCTCGGCCTGGGAGTCGCGGTGATGGCTCCCTGGGTGGCGGCGAAAGAACTTCGCGAGGGAACGCTCAATCGTTTGCCCACTCCGAAATCCCGAATCGTGCGGCAGTGGGTGATCGCCCATCAAAACAGCCGCGACATCCGTCAGTCCGAGCAGACCTTCATCGGGTTGTGCCGAATGGCGACTGCGGAACTCTCCGTGGAATCCTCCGTGGGCTGAGTGGTTTTCGCGTGAGCGGATGCCGACGAAGCGTTGCCCGGTCGCGAAGGTCGACGCGTGAGGATGCAACAAATTCATGAATGGAGCTTTCATCGTTCGGCGAAACTCACGGGCCAGCTTCCGTCATGCGTGACAGCAATGCCCATGCCACCACTCTGGGTTGACTGATTCTTGGGCGGATTTATTGATGACGCATATTCATTGATGGGAATTGAGACGGCGGCAAATCGAAGATGCGTCTGAATTCTGAAGAGTCGTCGGCCGCGGGTGTCCGCGAAAGGATGGCGGCACGGGATTTTTGCAGCGGCTTCGAAATCTCGAGCGTCGGGTGCGTGAAGGGGTGGGGGTTGCGACGGGCTGAGTGATAATCTTTTCCAGGTCGGGTCTTTTGGTGGGGCGGCTCTCGAGGTCGATAAAATGGGCGTCTGGGAGTGAGTTCCTCTCTCGGGAAATGTTTAGGGGATGGATTTGCAAGGTCTCCTTCGAGGGTGAGAGCGAAACGAGGTGAAAGAACTGTGGAAGTTGATGAGGGGGAATGATTTTCAGGGAGGTCTTGGCGGTTTTCCGGAGGCACTGCGAATTGTTGTATGAATGGCATTCATGATAACGAAAAAATAGTTTCCGGCCCGTGGCATGCTTGATGCTGTGAGGCCGCCACGGCAGAGGGTAGGAACGCAGTTCAAAACAAGAAACGAATCAATGAACACACTTCATAAGGGCATCTCGAATCTGGCGAAGCTTCGACGGAGCGTTGCAGGCACCATTTCACGGGTCTGTCTGCTCGGTCTTGCGGTTTCTGGCGTTGCGACCGCACAGGAAAATTCCGTCGGTTCGTGGTGGCAGGGCAAATATGCGTCCGGCAATTGGTTTGGCGTGCGCGACACCTTGGAGAGCCACGGCATCACTCCTTTCGGCGGATGGAAGGGCACGTTCTATGGCATCACCGGCGGAGGGCTCGACTCGCCGCGCGGCGCGTTCGACGAGCAGATCGAGCTCGGTCTCAAGCTCGACTTCGAGAAGATGTTCGGCATCACCGGTCTGTCTGCGCAGGGTTCCGTGCGCTGGCGCGACGGTCGCGATCCCAATACCTATGTCGGCGCGAGCGGGTGGATGAATCCTTCCTCCTACCAGCTCGGCCAGCAATGGCGCCTCATGCCCTTCTACCTCACGTGGGAGTCGCGCGATCTGCTGCCGGTCAAGGACATGGTCACGATCTCCGGCGGCTGGACCAATCCGTATTACTTCTTCGCGATGCAGCCCGAGTCGAAGTTGTTCCAGAACAACGCGATCACGCAGACGAAGGGTCTCGGCGCGAACTTCCCCTTCAACGGCACCTACGCCGCGTGGGGTGGCCACATCAAGATCAAGCCGACGACATGGTCCTACCTGCAGTCGGGTCTCTACATGGCGATCCCGCAGGCGACGACCATGTCAAATCACGGTCTCGATCTCGCCGGCTTCGCGCAGGATCCCAACAAGAATGGGCTCTATTCCATCACGGAAGTCGGCGTGACGCCGAAGATCGCGGGACTGCCCGGCAAATACGCGATGGGCGGTTACTACTGGGGTCTCGAGAACAAGTCGTATTTCAAGGAAACCTACGACGGCAAATACGGCTTCTACTGCCAGGCCGATCAGATGCTCTTCCGCGAACCTTCCCCGGCTCCGGAGTCCGCTCCGCTCGCCAAGGGCCCGTCGGATGGCAAGAGCTTCAAGGAAATCAAGGAACCCGTTGCGCCTGCGAAGCCCAGCGAACAGGGCCTCTACGCCTTCAGCTTCTTCGAGTATGCGCCGAAGTATGATAACCTGCTGCCGTTCTACTTCCACACCGGTCTCGTCTACAAGGGCCTCATTCCCGGCCGCGATCTGGATCAGCTCGGGGTCGCGTTCGCGCTCGGTAACTACAGCTACTACAAGATCGTCGCCGAGGAAGACGCCGGCAAATCCATCCACCAGACGAACGAAGCCGTCGTGGAAATCGACTACCGCGTGCAGGTCAACAAGTTCGTCTACGTGCAGCCATTCTGGCAATACATCATCCGGCCCGGCGGCACGGGCATGATCGACAACGCCAACATCCTCGGCCTGCACATGGGCGTCACGTTCTAACGTGGGGACTTCATCACAAGGCACCCGCAGGGCTCTTCCAGAGCCCTGCGCGGTCATTATTTTCGGGGCGACGGGCGATCTGACTCATCGGAAGCTCGTTCCGGCTCTCTACAATCTTGCCACCGAGAATGCGCTTCCCCCTGCGCTCTCAGTGGTGGGGTTTGCTCGACGCGAAAAATCCGACGAGGAATTTCGCGGCGAACTCGAAACCTCCATTCGGAAGTTCTCGCGCCAGGCCGTTCATGACGCAACGTGGGCGGGATTCAGCTCGTCCATTTTCTACCACCGCAGCGACTTCGATAACCTCGATGGCTACACGTCCCTCGCTACCCGTCTGGCAGAGCTCGACGCGCAGCGAGGGACGCGGGGCAACCGGCTCTTTTATCTTTCCGCGGGTCCGGACCAGTTCGAGACCATTCTGCACAACCTTCGGACGAGCGGCCTCAACCAGGCGTCGGAGGGAAGCTGGGCGCGCGTCATCGTCGAGAAGCCATTTGGCATCGACCTGCCGAGTGCGCAGCGCCTGAACTCGCTGGTCGAGGAGGTTTTCCCGGAAGCGGATACCTACCGCATCGATCACTACCTCGGGAAAGAGACCGCGCAGAACATCATGGCGCTGCGTTTCGCGAACTCGATCTTCGAGCAGCTGTGGAACGCCCGTTACATCGATCACGTTCAGATCACCGCGAGCGAGCCGCTCGGCGTGGAAGGACGCGCGGGTTACTACGACAAATCCGGTGCCATGCGCGACATGGTGCAGAATCACCTCCTGCAGCTGCTCTGCCTCATCGCGATGGAGCCACCCGTCGGCCTCGATGCGGATGCCGTCCGCGACGAGAAGGTCAAGGTCATCAAATCGCTGCGGCCGATCCGTGGCGGAGATGTCCGTCGCCAGGTGGTGCGCGCGCAATACAATGCCGGCACCGTGAAGGGGAAGCGCGTCGTGGCCTACCGCGACGAGCAGAACATCGATCACGAATCCCCGACCGAGACCTATGTCGCGCTCCAGCTCAACATCGACAACTGGCGCTGGGCCGGCGTGCCGTTCTTCATGCGGGTGGGCAAGCGCCTCTCGGGCGGCGGCACGCAGATCGCGCTCCATTTCAAGGGTTCGCCGCCGGTGCTCTTCAACGCCGACGGCGATAATGGCGAGAACGTGCTCGTGATCCGCATCCAGCCGGATGAGGGCATCACGCTGCACATGAATGCCAAGCGCCCGGGAAATACCTCGGACCTGCATCCCGTGCGGATGGATTTCCATTACGGCACGAGTTTCGACAAGGCGAACCCCGAAGCCTACGAGCGCCTGCTGCTCGATGCCATGAGCGGCGACGCCACCCTTTTCGCCCGGCGCGACGAGGTCGAGGAAGCCTGGAAATTCGTCGACGCCATTCGCGACGAATGGATGAAGGATTCCGCCGACCTGACTTTCTACCCGGCCGGCACCGCCGGACCTTCCGAGGCGGACGATCTGATTCGTCGGTTCGGATTCGAGTGGAGACCGATCTAACCGCGAGTTCTCGCAATCACATCATGAAACCCCGCGAAATCGCTCGCTCCGGACTCGAGGGCGAGGATTCCGCGCAACGAACCTGGCACCGAAAAAATGCCGGAGCGCCGTCCGTCGGCCCCCGGCCAACCACATTGCTCATATGACCATTACCGCCACCGCCGTCAGTCAGCTGGATCAACTCAAGGAATTCACGACGGTCGTCGCCGACACGGGGGATTTCGAATCGATCAAGGCGTATTCGCCGGAGGACGCGACGACGAATCCGTCGCTGATCTTCAAGGCGGTGCAGCAGGAGGAATACAAGCCGCTGCTGGCCAGGGCGATCGCGGACAACAAGGACTCGTCGCTGGCGGCCTCGAAGCTCGCCGACAAGGTGATCGACGACCTGCTCATCCTGTTTGGGACGGAGATCCTGAAGATCGTGCCCGGCCGCGTCTCGACGGAAGTCGACGCCCGCCTGTCCTTCGACACGGAGGCGACGATCGAGAAGGCGCGCTACCTCATCGGCCTCTACGAAAAGGCCGGCATCTCCCGCGAGCGCGTGCTCATCAAGATCGCGTCGACATGGGAAGGCATCAAAGCCGCGGAAGTCGTCCAGAAGGAAGGCATCAACTGCAACCTCACGCTGCTCTTCTCGCTCCCGCAGGCCATCGCCTGCGCCGAATCGGGCATCCGCCTCATCTCGCCCTTCGTCGGCCGCATTTACGACTACTACAAGGCCACGACCGGTAAGGAATACACCGGCGCGGAGGACCCCGGCGTGCAGTCCGTCCAGACGATCTACAACTACTACAAGAAGTTCGGCTACGAGACGCAGGTCATGGGCGCGAGCTTCCGCAATGTGAGCCAGATCGTGGAACTCGCCGGCAGCGACCTGCTCACCATCAGCCCCGACCTGCTGCAGAAGCTCGCCGACTCCGACGCTCCCGTGGAGCGCAAGCTCAGCGTCGAGACCGCCAAGGCCTCCGATATCGAGAAGATCGCCGTCGACGAGAAGACCTTCCGCTGGCTGCTCAACGAAGAC